>NZ_JAYRVJ010000544.1:0-4123 GCF_041918635.1 Promineifilum sp. (SeqCode) | reverse complement strand
CCGGCGTCCCCCTCACCGACGGGCGGGCGGCTGACCAGATCGCCCAGCCCGTCGGCCGTCAGGCCGATGACCCGGTAGTTGCCATAGCAGGTGTGCGCGCCGCACAGGTGCGCGTCGGCAATCAGGTCGGGCAGGCCGTCGCCCGACAGATCGGCCACCTCTACCAGCGTCGGGGCGATGAAGTCGTAGATGTCGCTGCTGGGCGCGGCGTAGTAGCGGAAGACGACGCCCTCGCCGTTAACGATCCACAGATCGCCGGGCGCGCCGAAGGGCACGCCCGGCAGCGACGGGTCGTAGAGTACCAATATCCACTCGTCCTGCAGGTCGCCATCGAGATCGACCGCCAGCCAGTCATCGAGGCTCCGCTGCATGCCCGACTGCTGGAGCGCGGCGCGGACGGCGGCCGGGTTAACGTTGGCCCGCCACAGTTCAACGATCCACTGCTCCAGCCCCTCCCAGTCGGTCGGCGCGGCCCCCAGCGGGCCGGTGATGGGCGTTGGTGCGGCGCAGACCGTGCCGCAACCGCCGGGGCAGTCGCCGGTTGGGCAGTTGAAGACCTCGCCGGGGGCGCAGGCGGGCGGCGTGCACATCAGGATCGGCGTCTCGCCGGCGTCGGCGACGGGCGTAGCGACGGGCGTCAGCGTAGCGGAGTCCGCACCCTCGACCGTGGGGCCGGGCGGCGTACCCAGGAAGGGCGCCACCGTCTGAGGGCCTAGCGCGGAGCAGGCGGCCAGCGCCGCCAGCAGCAGGAGCGCCGCGATCTGGGCGGCGACGCGGGTCGTTCGTGGGGTAAACAGGGATTTCTCGCTCATGGCTACTCCTTGTCGATGGCCGCGTCATCCGGCGCGGGCGGGGTGTCCGGCTCATCGGCCGCCTCCGGTCGCGGCGCGGACGGCCGGATCAGCTCCAGGCGGAAGTGCAGCGTCAGGTGGCCGACCTGGATGGCGTCGCCGTGCTGCACCCGGCGGGGGGCCAGCCCCAGCCGCTCGTGGTTCAGGAACGTGCCCAGGATACTGCCCTCGTCGTACAGCCAGTACTCGTCCTCGGCCGCGCGCCGGATGCGGGCGTGCAGGCGGGAGACGCTGGGATCGTCGAGGGCGATATCCACCTCGTCCGGCTCGCGGCCGATCGTCACGTCGGCCGCCGGCAGTTCAACGCGCTCGCTCTGGCCGTCAGGCCACTCCCAGGCCAGCACGGGCGCGTGCCGGTCGGCTGGGCCAGCCGCGGCGACGGGCGCGGGCGGCGCGGCTGGCGGCGCGACCCGCCTGGCGCGGCGGCGGGCGGCGCGCCACAGCCAGACCAGCACGCCAACTGCCGCGACCGGGATCAGCAGCGCCCACACGGGCCACTCAGCCATGCGTCCCAGGGCGGGTAGCGCCGGGGCGCGGGTCGGCGCGGGCGTCGGCGTGGGTGGGGTGGGCCGGCTGATCTCGATGGTCACGTCCACCGGCTCGGCCGCGGCGCGGAAGCCCAGTTCATCGGCCACCTCGACCTCCAACCGGTAGGTTCCCGCGTCGCGCTCGCTGATGTCCCAGGCCAGCGGCAACTGCCCGGCCGCGTCGAGCGCAGGGGAGTCGCCGGCCGGCTGGGCCACGCCATCCACGCGAAAGACGACCTCCGTCAGGCGGCGCGGCCGGCCGTCGGGCCAGACGACGCGCGCCGTCAGCGGCAAGACAGCCGGTTGCAGCAGCGCCAGCGGCGTATCGGCGGCGCTGCCCACACGGCGGACGGCGGCGTTGGCTAACTCAATGGCGACCTCGGGCGCGGCCAGAGCCAGCGAGAAGCCGGCCGTGTCGCGCACGTTGCCCAGACTGACCGATACCTCGTGGTCGCCGTTCTGGCGCGTCTCGGAGCGATAGACCATCTCCGTCTGCTGCCCCTGGGCCTCGAACAGGGCAAATAGCGGATCGGTCGCCTCCGGCGCGGGCATGTGAACATATTGGCCGTTGGTTGGCTGGTAAAGCCCGGCGGCGTTGGCGACCTCTTCCGGCGACGCCTCCACGCCCAGAATGGCGACGTAGAGGGGGATGCCGGCGGCCAGCGCCGCCTCGGTCAGCGCCGGGTAGTCGAGTTGGCGGTTCAGGCGGGCCCCATCGGTGTAGAGCAGGACAGCCTGGAAGCGGCCATCCTCTCGCTGCGCCGCCAGATGGTCAATGGCCGCGACCAGCATGGCCTGCAGCGGCGTGGCCCGCGGCGTCGGGGCGTAGGCGGCCACGGCGCCAGCCAACTCGCCCGGCCGCGTCACGTCCTGGACGAGAAACGCCGCGCCCTCGCCCGTCTCGTCGGGCGTGATGACCGACACCCGGTCTAGCCCGGTGGGGTTCATGAACTGCTCCGCCCAGCGCCCGACGCTCTGGGCCACCTTGTCGCGCCGGTTGAAGCCGCTGCGGTCGTCGAACTGGAGAAAGTCGGCGTTGGCGTCGAGCACCAGCACGAGATCGACCCCACTCGGGACGCGGGCCGTCGTCGCCTCCGGGATGGGCACGCCGTTCTCGCGCAGCACCAGGCGCGACAGGTCGCCGACGGGCGCGCCGCCCGGCCCGGTCATCAGGACGCGCACGCGCACCGTCGGGAAGTCAGCCGTGTTCACGGCGGTGATGCGCACCGCCGTCTCCTGGCGTTCCACCTGCTGCGCCGCCGCGCCCCGCGCCGCGACCAGGGCCAGGGCCAGGGCGACCAGGATGATGAGCGTTCGTGTCGGCCGGCCGGCCATAACTGTTTTCTTTCCGTTCACCGTCTGCTATTATATCAACATAACTTCTGTGGAAGGGAGAAGTCTCATGGCGAACGCTCCACGTCTTCTTGGTCGCACCCTGCGTGGCCTGTTGGTCGCGTTCATCCTGCTCCTCGGCGCGGCCACTGGTCGCGCCCAAGAGACGACTCAGATCGGCCGCCTCACCATCACCGGCTCCAACGCCGACAGTTTCCCCAGCGTCCAGTTGCAGGCTTACGGCATGGACGGCCAGGGCAACCCGATCGACTTCACCACGGAGCCGCTCTTTCTGAATCATAACGGCTTCCCGGTGGACGAGGTGATCTTCGACGGCCGGGTCACTGTGGGCACGCTGACCGTCTTCCTGATTGACGTAACCGGCGGCGTGGCCGACCAGTTGCCGGCCATCGAGGCCCTCGTCCGCCAGTACGCCAGCGCCGGCAATATGCAGGAGCAAGTGGACTACGTGGCCGTCTACCAGAATCGCGCCGACGGCCCGCAACAACTGCTGGAGCCGACCCAATTCTACAACAGCGTCAACAATCTGTTCGCCACGACCCCCCTGGCGGCCGAACAGGGGGCGACGTCGCTCTATGACGCCGTGATCCGCATGGTGGATGAGACGACCGCGCTGAAGCCCGACCCGGCCATGGCCGCGTCTATCATCCTCATCAGCGACGGCACCGACCCCGGCACGTCGCAGGCCCAGCCGGGCGACGTGCCCACGCGGGCCGCGGCGGCCGGCATCCCCGTCCACACCGTCGTCCTGACCAACCCGGAGTTGGGCGGGCAGACGTTCGGGCCGGAGTATATGCGCCAGGTGGCCGCCGGCTCGCGCGGCATCGCCACCGAGTTGGGCAACGCTGAGGGCATCGCCGCTATCTGGGCCCGCATCGGCGCGTTCCGCGAACAGTCGTTGGTGCGCTACACCGTGCCGGAGCCGGCCAGCGGCACGTTCCCGGTCGAACTGAGCCTGCTGAACAACCGCGACACGAAGGCCACTACCGAGGTGACCGTCTCTGGCGCGGTTCCCAACGTCGTCATCAACCTGGCGCGCGAGAGCCGCAGCCTGACTGTGCCCAACCTGGATGAGCCGATCGAGCTTCAACTGTCAGCGACCGTCTCCTGGCTGGACGGACAGGCGCGCGAGGTGACGGCGGCGCAACTGCTGGTCAACGACACGCAGGTGGCCGAAATCCCGCCTGCCGACCTGGCCTCCTTCACCGCGCCGGTCAGCAATTTCATCTTTGGTGACAACCGGCTAGAGGTCGCCGTCACGGACAGCCAGGGCCTCACCTCTGTCAGCGCGCCGGTCATCATCACCGTGACCCAGGGGGACGAGGTGCAGGTTCCCGAAGAACTCCAGCCGGCCGGCTTCCGTTTCAACCCGCTGTGGCTGTTAGGGCTGCT
>NZ_JAYRVJ010000543.1:0-4834 GCF_041918635.1 Promineifilum sp. (SeqCode) | reverse complement strand
GGCCGGTTGATGCTGTAGTGCAGCATGATGGCGTCGGCGGCCGGCGCGTCGGGGTGAGCCGGCGAGAGGAAGGTCGTTTCGTTGAGCAGGGGCGCGGGGGAGCCGGGGCGCAGGGGAGACAAGAGGTCGCCGGCTGGCGCCTCTTTCCCTCCCGCTCCCCCGCTCCCCTGCTCCCCCGCCAGCCGATCAGAACGCACCACATACGCCACCTCCCTCTCCCAATCATTCCCCGCCGTCACGATCTCCACGATCGCCGACTTGGGCACGGCGCGGACGTAGCTCATGCCGTCGGCCGGGTTGCGGAAGAGGGCCAGGAACAGGTCGCCGGCCCGGCTCAACTCGTCCATCAGGTCGGGCAGCCGCAGGTCGAGCCGGTTCTGCGGGTGCGTCCAGAAGGTATCGACGAAGCGGCCGATCTCCCCCGGCGCGATGGGGGTGATGCCGTCGCCGACGGTGTAGTCGGTGATGATGTCGATGACCCGCTTGGCGTAGGGGTTGGCGCGCCAGGCCGCCAGCGCCTCGGCGTACTGCCGCTGCTGCTCGTCGGCCGGCCGGTCGGCTGTCCCAAAAATGGGTACGCCCGTCACCCGGCTCGTCCACCCCCCTGCCCCCTCGCGCAAGTCGGCCCGCGCGCTCAACTGCCGTCGTTGCCGCCATCGTTCCAAGAAGGACATGGTTTTAGCTCCCGCGGGGGAGCGGGGGAGCAGGGGCGCGGGGGAGCAAGCGCCTTCCGTCGAGGCTTCTTTCACCCCTGCTCCCCTGCCCCCCTGCGCCCCTGCTCGCACGCCTAGCTCCTCACCGACAACTTCGCCGCCGCATCCTCGACGGCAATCGTGCCGATCAGCCACAGCAGGATCACATTGATCGCCTGCCACACCGCCTCCGGGAAGCCGGGCAGCAGGGCAAAGACGGCCGTCTGCACCACCGCCACCACCGCCAGCCAGAACTTGCGGCTCTTCCACAACGCACCCAACGGATTCGCAGTCATGTGTCGCTCCTTGAATGAATTCATCACGAATGAATTCACCACGGATTGCCACGGATAAGACGGATGTAACGGATGGAGACAACGGTCAACCCGTTCTGCTCCGTTAAATCCGTGAAAATCCGTGGTGAATTCATTCCGCGCCCGAACATATGTTCTGCGACCAGTCTAACAAACCGGAAGGGGCCGTGGCTATTCAATTTCTGGCAGCGAAGATGAGAAAACGCTCACGCAAAAACGCAAAGTACGCAAAGAAAAGAAAGGATTCTTCGCTCTGCGTACTTTGCGTCTTTGCGTGAGATTCTCCCCCTCGTTACTACTACCTAATACCCCCCGCCATTTTTCATTGCTTTATGCCAATAGACACGCCGCCGCCGGTGAGTATCCTTATCCCATTCCCCGGCCGCGGCGCGGCGGCCGGCCCTTTACCGGAACCTTGACAACGCAGGTCGAAGCGCGCGCCCGCCGCGGCAATAGAGGCATCATGAGTCGAGTCTTACAGCCTTGCGCCGTCGTCATGGTGATGCGCGACGGAACCGTGGTCGAACAGGTCTACGCGAGCCGCTTCCAGGCCGAGCTGTTCCTGTACCTATTGCCGATGCTGATGATGACCCTGCCCCACGACGAGCAGGTGGCCGAGGCGATCCTGTCGCCGCTGGTCGACTCCCCGACCCTCAGCCCGGTCAACGTCACTCGCCCCTATCGCATCGACCAACACCTCCACTAACACGGCGCGACCCGCTGGCCGCAGTGGGTCGCGCCTGCAAATAAAAAGGCGTCCGGTCGGGGGACCGGACGCCTGGCAGCGCCAACGCGGCAAGGGAACGCGCGTCTTGGCGCCGATCCCCAGGAAGCCGCCTTCGTTGGCCGCCGCTACCGCGACCGCGATGCGGACAACAGGCGCAGAACCGCCATATAGAGCCAGATGATGGTGATGATCAGCCCGAACGCGCCCTGCCATTCCATGAATTTCGGCGCGCCGCCGGCCGACGCCTGGCGGATGAAGTCGAAGTCGAGCGGCAGATTGAGCACGGCTATCAGCACGATGAACGCCGCAATGGCGAAGCTCAGCCACGTCCCCTGGAAGATGGTGAGCTGGACGCCGAACAACGACAGCAACAGATTGACCCCCAGAAAGAGGCCCACGCCGATCGTGCCGATCAGAACCATCGTCCGGTACCCCTGGGTGACCTTGATCACGCCCGTGGTGTAGAGCAGCCACGCCGCCACATAGAGCGCCAGCGTAATGAGCACCGCCTGGAAGACGACGCCCGGGAACTGTATCTCCAGGGTGCGGGCCAGCGCGCCTACCATCACCCCTTGGGCCAGCGCGTAGCCGATGGCGATAATCCAGATGTAGCGCCCGGCAAAGCGCGACAGGATGACCAGGCCGATCGTCGCGACCAGGCCGCTGATTAGCCAGATCAAGTTGACGCTCACGATTTGACCGTCCACCACGTTGATGAGCCGCCAGCCGAAGACGGCCGTGGCCAGGAAGAGCGCAAACAGGAAGGCCGTCTTCAGGTAAGTCCCTCTGGCGGTCATGCCGGTTTCACCCTGGGCGCCGGCGCGCGCTATTTGCCGGTCAAACGACTTGAAGCTCAGCGCCGGGTTGCGCGTGCTCATACGCGGTCCCATTACAGAATGTGCGGCAGTATTCATAACTCTGTCTTTTTCCCTCTAAACTGTTGCCGGGTATGGCGTTTTGTCGCGGGCGATTTTACTAATCTCTCTGGGGATGTCAATAGTCGCGGCGGGGCAGATCTCATTTTGCCCGTCCGGCGCTCGCTTATCCCCTCCCGTGCCCTTCAGATGCCGCTTAAGAAACCCGCGCTACAATAGACCTGACATAATTCCTAATTCCTAATTCATAGTTTTTCCCCCATGCCCGCGCCCACCCCCCTCACTACCCTCATCGCCCGCTTCCACCACGAGTACCCCGCCTACAAAAGCGGCCGCTACAACGAGACCGAGGCCCGCGTCCACCTCATCAACCCGCTCTTCGAGGCCCTCGGCTGGGACGTGGCCGACCGCCTCGGCCGCGGCGAGGTCAAACACGAAGACCGCCTGCCCATCGCCGGCAAATCGAAGGCCCCCGACTACGGCTTCCGCCTCGACGGCAAGCTGCGCTTCTTCGTCGAGGCCAAGAAGCCGGCCGTCGACCTCGACCGCCTGGCCGACCCCGCCTACCAGTTGCGCCGCTACACCTGGACGGCCAAGCTCCCCCTCGGCATCCTGACCGACTTCGAGGAGTTCGCCATCTACGACGGCCGCGTGCGCCCCGTCCAGGGCGACAAGCCGGCCGTCGCCCGCCTGCGCTACTGGCGCTACACGGAGTACGCCGACGCCTGGGACGAGATCGCCGCCACCTTCAGCCGCGACGCGGTATTAGCCGGCTCCCTGGAGCAGTACGCCGCCGAGCGCGGCGGCAAGCGCGGCGTGGCCGCGGTGGACGCCGAGTTCCTGAAGGAGATCGAGCACTGGCGCGATCTGCTGGCCCGCCACCTGGCCCTGCGCAACCCGCGGCTGACGCAGCGCGACCTCAACTTCGCCGTCCAGCAGACCATCGACCGGCTCATCTTCCTGCGCATCGCCGAAGACCGCGCCATCGAGCCGTACGGCCAGCTGCGCGACCTGGCCACCGGCCCCGGCACGTTCGACCGCCTCATGGCCGTCTTCCTGCGCGCCGACCAGCGCTACAACTCCGGCCTTTTCCACTTCGGCCATGAGAAGGGGCGCGGCGACCCCGACCGGCTCACCCCCGCCCTCCAGGTGGACGACAAGCCGCTCAAGGAGATCATCCGCGCCCTCTACGAGCCGGTCAGCCCCTACGAGTTCTCCGTCTTCCCGGCCGACATCCTGGGCCAGGTCTACGAGCAGTTCCTGGGCAAGGTCATCCGCCTGACCGACGGCCATCGGGCGGTGGTGGAGGAGAAGCCGGAGGTGCGCAAGGCGGGCGGCGTCTACTACACCCCCACCTACATTGTGGAGTACATCGTCCGGCAGACGGTCGGCCGCCTCGTGGAAGGGCACGCGCCCGACCCCGCCGGCCCCGCCAGCCGGTTGCGCGTCCTCGACCCGGCCTGCGGCAGCGGCTCGTTCCTGCTGGGGGCCTACCAGTTCCTGCTCGACTGGCATCTGGCCGGCTATCTGCAAGACGTGAAGAAGTGGTCGCGCAAGCGCGGCGGGACGCTGCACCAGACAGCCGCCGGCGAGTACCGCCTGACGCTGGCCGAGCGCAAGCGCATCCTGCTGGACAACCTCTACGGCGTGGACATCGACCCCCAGGCGGTGGAGGTGACCAAGCTGTCGCTGCTGCTGAAGGTGCTGGAGGACACGCCCGAATCGCTGGGGGCGCAGCTGCAACTGTTCGCCGAGCGCGTCCTGCCCGACCTGGGGGACAACGTCAAGTGCGGCAACTCGCTCATCGGCCCCGACTTCTACGCCCAGGCCGCCCTGCTGCCCGACGCCGACGCCGAGCGCATCAACGCCTTCGACTGGCGGCGCGAATTCAAGGGGGTGATGGACGCGGGCGGGTTTGACGCGGTGATTGGCAACCCGCCCTACATCCGCATCCAGGCCCTCAAGGAGTGGGCCCCGGTCGAGGTGGAGTATTACAAGCGGGCCTACCGCGCCGCCGGCAAGGGCAACTACGACATCTACGTCGTCTTCGTCGAGCGCGGGCTGGAGCTATTGAACGAGCGCGGCCGGCTGGGGTTCATCCTGCCCCACAAGTTCTTCAACGCGCAGTATGGCGCGCCGCTGCGGGGGGTGATTGCGGCGGGCAAGCACCTGTCGGGGGTCGTGCACTTTGGCGACCAGCAGGTGTTCGCGGGGGCGACGACGTAT
>NZ_JAYRVJ010000542.1:0-2249 GCF_041918635.1 Promineifilum sp. (SeqCode) | reverse complement strand
GTGCGCCTGTTGCGGCTGATGGCGAATCAGGCGGCGCTGGCTATCGAACAGGCCCGGCTGCACCACGAAGAGCTCCAGCGCCAGCGCATCGAAGAAGAGCTGGCCGTCGGCCGCCAGATTCAGATAAGCATGCTGCCGGCCGAGCCGCCGCGCCTGCCCGGCTGGGAGTTTGCCGCCTACTTCCACGCTGTCCATCAGGTCGGCGGCGACTTTTACGACCACTTCCCGCTGCCGGGCGAGCCGGGGCGGTGGGGCATCATCATCGCCGACGTGTCAGACAAGGGCGTGCCGGCGGCCCTCTTTATGGCTCTCAGCCGCACCACGCTGCGCACCATTGCCCTGCGCGGCCGCTCGCCGGGTGAGGTCGTGGCCGGGGCCAACCGCTATATCCAGGAAGATAGCCAGTCGGATATGTTCCTGACCGCTTTCTACGCCGAGTTGAACATCTACAACGGCCAGCTGCTCTACGCCAACGCCGGTCACGATCCGCCCCTACTCTGGCGGGCTGCCGGGAACCACTTCATAGAACTGCCCCGGAACTCGCCGCTGCTGGGCGTCCTGCCGGAGCTTAATGGGACGGTGGACATGGTCGAATTGGCCCCAGGCGACGTGCTCGTCCTTTATACTGACGGCATCACCGAGGCCATTACCGCCGACTTTCGCGAGTTCGGTCAGGGTCGGCTGGAGGAAACCGTCCAACGCCTGCTGACCGAACACCCCCATACCTCTGCGGCCGGTGTGCGCGACGCGATCAGCGTCGCGGTTGAGCAGTTTGCCGGCAGCATGGTACAGTATGACGATATGACACTTCTGATCATCAAACGCCTTGAGGCATCCCATGACGGTCAATAGTTACCCCGGCCCCGAAACGATTCACCGGCGCGTGCTGGACAACGGCGTCACCGTGCTGGTCTACGAGAACATGTCCAGCGACACCGTGGCGCTGGAGGGTCTGGTGTGGGCCGGGGCCGGGCTGGAAACTCCCGACCGGGCGGGCCTGGCTAACTTCGCCGCCGGCATGCTCATGCGCGGAACCCAGGCGCGCACGTTCGAAGAGATCTTCGAGACGCTGGAATCGATTGGGGCCGGCGTCTCCTTCGGCGCGTCACGCCACACCGCCGGCTTCTCGGCCCACTCTCTGGCCGAGGACATCGATCTGGTGCTGGACATCGTCGTCGAGTCGCTCTGCCGGCCAACCTTTCCGCCGGAGCACGTCGAGCGCTTGCGCGGCCAGATCGTCACCGGCCTGCATATGCGCGCCAACGACACGCGCCGTATGGCCGGGCTGGCCTTCCACGAACTGCTCTACGGCGAGCACCCCTATGGCCGCTCCCTGAGTGGTTACCTCGACACCGTGCCCCCCATCGACCGAGACGAACTCGCCGGCTTCCACACTCACCACTACGGGCCGCGCAACATGATCGTCGGTCTGGTCGGCGCGCTGCCGGCCGAGACGGCGCTGCGCAAGCTCGACGCCGCCTTTGGCCGCTGGCGCAACGACGGCCAGCGCGTCGCCGGCCTCGCGCCGGACGCGCCGCGCCCGACCGCCACCGTGCGCCGCCACGTGGTCATGCCGGAGAAGCAGCAGGCTGACCTCGTCCTGGGTCTGCCCGGCCCGCGCCGCTCCGCGCCCGACTACCTCGACGCCAGCCTGATGAACACCATCCTGGGCGTCTTCGGCATGATGGGCCGCATCGGCCAGAGCGTGCGCGAGGAGCAAGGGCTGGCCTACTACGCCTCCAGCCGCCTGGAGGGCGGTCTGGGGCCGGGGCCGTGGAGCGCTTCGGCCGGCGTCGCCCCGGACAAGGTCGAGCAGGCCATTGAGTCCATCCGGGCCGAGATTCGCCGTATTCAGGACGAGCCGGTGACGCCCCAGGAGTTGGCCGACAGCCAGGCCTACCGCACCGGATCGCTGCCCCTCAGCCTGGAGACGAACAGTGGGCTGGTGGACATCATCACCGACATGGAACTGTACGATCTGGGGCTGGACTATCTGCACAACTACTCCGGCCTGATCAACGCCATCACGCCGGAGCGGATACAGGCCGTGGCGCGCAAATACCTGAGCGCCGACGAGCTGGCTATCGCCGTCAGCGGCCCGGTGGAGACGCTCTGATGCTGGCGACCGGCGTGGACCTGATCGAGGTCGAGCGGCTGCGGCGCGGCATCTCGCGCCACGGCCAGCGCTTCTGCGACCGCTTCTTCACGCCCCGGGAGCAGGAGCAGTGCGGCGGCCGGGCGACCAGCCT
>NZ_JAYRVJ010000541.1:0-20852 GCF_041918635.1 Promineifilum sp. (SeqCode) | reverse complement strand
CCGCCGGGACGCACGACGCGCTGGAGTTCGGCCAGCACCGGCGGGTACAACTTGGCCGGCTGCTCGGCCGCCCGCAGTTGCTTGCCGAAGGGCAGGTTCGTCGCCACCTTGTCCACCGAGGCGTCGTCCAGCGGCAGCTTGCGCGCGTCCCACTTCTGGATGTCCACCGGCGGGTCGCCGGCGGTTGGCTTCTTGCGGCTGCCACGCACGTTTTTGCGCGCCGCGTCCACCCGCTCCTGCTCGATGTCGCCGCCCAGCACCTTGCCGAACGGCCCCGCCTGCATCCGCTCGTAGAGGATCGTCCCGCTGCCGGCCATCGGGTCGAGAAAGACCTCGCCCGGCTGTGGCTCGGTCAGGAAGACCATCGCCGCGGCCACCGACGGCCGCAGCGCCGCCGGCAACTCCACCTTGCGCTCAAAGCGGTGGCGCATCGTCCGGTCGCTGAGCCGCGCGCCGAGCAGGAATTGGCTGCCCAGCAGGTTGGCCCAGAACTCCACCTGGCTGTCGTCGGCTACCGGCGTCCAGCGCGGGTAGCGCACCTTCAGGGCGCGCCAGATGGTGGCCGTCAGGTCTTTGCGGGTGTACTCGAACCGGCCGTACTGGCGGCTGATGACACGGTAGGTCGGCGGGGCGCTGAAGCGGCGGACGCGCAGGTAGTCGTTGGCCGCCCGACCTACCGTCTCCCCGGTCGCCACCAGCTCATACAGTTGCTTCAGGTCGCGCTTCAGCCGGGTCAGGTCGTCGTGGTAGGCGATCTGCATGAACACGTCCTCGGTCGTGCGCAGCCGCAGCAGGTCAGCTGCCGGGCCGGGGTAGTCGAAGACGACGATGCCGTTCTGCTCCTTGGCAAAGAGGTAGCGCACGAAGTGCGCCCCCTTCAGTCGCTGGCGTATCTCCAGCCAGGCGATCTCCTCGACCCCCGGCATCGTCTGGGCATAGTAAGTCATAGATATATCCTGAGAAGAGAATCCACAGATTTCACAGATTACACAGATTAAGAATCTCACGCAAAGAGCGCAAAGAAAGCCAAGAGCGCTAAGGGAATATACTTCTTTGCGTTCTTAGCAATCTTGGCGTACTTTGCGTGAGCTTCTTTCAAAGTCTGTGTAATCTGTGAAATCTGTGGATTCTTCTATACGGCCGCGCCGAGGAGGACGGCGGCGAACCAGATGAGGAAGTCATACTTGAGCAACTGGCTCAGCCGCTCCAACTGCGGCCCGGTGCGCTCGCGGTGGACGCGCACGATGACGTAGTAGGCCACCGGGAAGACGCCCAGGGCCACGATGTAGGCATAGACCGGCCGGAAAAAGTCGAACAGATAGGGGGCCAGCATGACGATGGCCGTCATCCCCAGCAGCAGGAAGAAGACGATGCGCGCGGCCCGCGGCCCCCAGACCGTGGCGATGGTGCGCACGTCGTGGGCCAGGTCGCCCTCGTAGTCGGCCAGCGTCTTCAGCACCTCGCGCCCCAGGATGCCGACGAAGATGACCGCCCCCAGCCACAGCGACGGCCGGTAGTTGCCCGCGGCCACGCCGCCGAACACGGCGCTCATGGCCGAGATGAGGGCCACCGTGGCGTTGCCCAGCAGGACGGTGCTCTTGAGCCGGATGGAATAGAGATAGAGCAAGGCGTTAGACAGGACGGCGATGACGAAAGCGGCCGGACTGATGAAGGCTGAGACGAGGATCGACAGGGCAGCCATGACGAAGGAAAAGACCAGCGCCGCCCGCGGGCTGACCATGCCCGACGGCAGGGGGCGCCGCGGCTGGTTGATGCGGTCGATCTCGATGTCGCGGTAGTCGTTCCAGGCGTTGGACGAGGCCGAGACGAACAGCGTCGCCAGCGCGGCCAGGGCGACCTTGCCCCACGCCCCCGTGCCGGCCACGTAGCCGCCCAGCCCCACGGCCAGCACGCCCGTCAGCGTTGACATCGGTCGGCTCAGCTTGTACAGTCCCTTGATCGTTTGCGCCATTTCTCCCTCAATGCGGGGCATATTATCCCCGCTTCGACCGGTAAAAGCCAATCGAACAGGTGTGCGGGAAAATACCTACTTATGTCAATGACCCAGAAGTACTACCCAATTTTTGTAAAAGAATTGTAAACTGGGCTTCATCTGGCGTTAATACTACTTTACAAATCGAACCGACTTCGTTATACTATTGTCTAAGTCTAGACGGGTATAAGAGGAACTCCTCCCCCCCAAACTGGCACGAGAGAAACGCGACTGGAACACCCCGGCTAGACCCAGGTCGTCTTCCACCCTCTCCTCGACCGGGAGCGGCCGCCGGGTCTAGATGCTCCCCTCCTGGCATCGGATCCACAACAGCCACCTCGTAAGAGGTGGCTGTTTTGTTTTCCGTTGATTCAGCACGACACGTGTAGTTAGCCGGTGAACCACCCTCTTTCCTGGAACGTTTTTTCCCGGTGACAATTGGCGCAACGCACGACGCACTTGTCAATCTCTCGCTGAATCATTTCAATTGGATATCCCTGCCCGACCATCTCCGATACGGCCATAACCTTCGTGCCCCTTACGTGGTCAAACTCCAGGACAATGGGGTTGCTGATGCCGCAGTCTACACAGGGATGAGATTCCAGGTATCGCCAGACATAGGCGCGCGCTTCCGCAGCCTTCCTGAGTTTGTTTCTGTAGACATTGGCGACGTGTTTTTCCTTGTTTCTCTCGTACCAATCTCTTCACTGCTCGCTCTGACAGGTACGGCAAGTTCCCCATCGACGACCTAGTGATTTGTTTCGCCACACAAACTCGGTTTCGTCCTTAGTCTCCCCGCAACGCACGCATGTCTTTAAGGCCATTTAGACCGGTTCCCTCAACTCTGCCAAGCGCTTTCGCACTTCAGATAAAAGAAAGAGGCTGTACCTTATTCAGCGGTACAACCTCTTATCGATGCCCCCAGAGAGAATCGAACTCCCATCAAATGATTAAAAGTCATCTGCTTTGCCGTTAAGCTATGGGGGCGATAACCTTGCCAACCTTTCAGCCTATGGAACAGTTGCTTTGTCAGCCAGCAGATCGGCAACAAGGATCATTATATCTAGCCATCTCCAGCGCGGCAACCGGCCCATAGTTGACGATCTCTTGAAACCTGTCAGGTCCTGGTTGCCAGTACCTCATCCACCCCCGGCAGCGGCGTCGTCAACAGGCGCGTCGCCAGGCTCACGTCCATCGCACAGTCGAGCGGCCAGCGGCGGCCGTCGTCCTCGGTCAGCATGAGCGTCGCCCGCTCCGTCACCCCCCACCAATCCAGCAGCCGCAAACCGAACTCCGCCCGCGTCATCACCTGCCGCCCGGCGACGTTGAGTACGCCCCGGTAATCCAGGTTGACCAGCTCCAGGCAGGCGCGGCACAGCGTCTCCACCCACACCGGGTTGCGCCGCTGGTTGGTGAAGAGCGTCACCGGCCGCCCGGCCCGCAGCGCCTCGGCCATCCAGGCCGTGCCGTTGTCCATCTCCTCCAGGCCATAGATGAGCGACGTGCGGACGATGACGGCGTTGGGGTGAGCGCGGGCGATGACCTCGGCCTCCGCCTTGGCCCGCCCATACTCGTTGAGCGGGGCGGCCCAGGCGCGCTCGTCGTAGGGGGCGGAAGCGCCGTCGAAGACGGAGTCGGTCGAGAGGTGCACCAGGCGGGCGCGGGCCACGGCCGCCGCCGCGGCCACGTGGCGCGTGCCCTCGACGATGACCGCCGCCATATCGGCCGCCCGGTTGGAGCCGACGGTGTGGATGACCGCATCGGGGGCGAACGTCTCGATCAGATCGGCGACGGCCGCCGCGTCGCGCACGTCCAGCGTCACGCCCTGCGGCAGGCCGTGGGGGTCGGCCGAGAAGGTGCTGTAGCGCCACTCGCCCGGCCACGCCGCGGCGACGCGCCGCACCAGGTGGCGGCCCAGATAGCCGCTGCCTCCCACGATAAGCAAACGTTGGCGCTCAGGCATAGGCCTCGCTCAATAGATTAAGAGGCTCACGCAAAGAGCGCAAAGGCTCGCGAGGGCGCAAAGTCAGAAAGGGTTCTTTCTTCGCGTTCTTTGCTTCTTTGCGCTCTTTGCGTGAGCTAGGCATCCGGCGTTAGCGAGGCCCGGTTCATGGCCTCAGTCGCCGCGCCCTGGGCGGCGATCTGCTTGCTGCGCCCGCGCCCCTCGCCCCACACCTCACTGCCGACGGATACCTGTACCGTGAACGTCCGGGCGTGGTCAGGCCCCTCACTGTGGGTCACGCGGTAGTGGGGCGTGATGTTGAAGCGGGCCTGCGCCCACACCTGGAATTCGCTCTTGGCGTCTTTGTAGAGCTGTTGGGTATGAATCTGATCCAGCGCCGGCCGGATAAGCCGCTCGATGAGCGCCTGTACCTCGTCGATGCCCCGATCCAGGTAGATCGCGCCGGCGACGGCCTCGAAGGAAGCGCACAGCAGCGGGATGCGCTCCCGGCCGCCGCCCTCCTCCTCGCCCTGCCCCAGCCGCAAGTAGCGGGCCAAATCCACCTCGCGGGCGAACTGGGCCAGCGTCTCCGCCCGCACCAACGCGGCGCGCAGGGCGGTCAGCTCTCCCTCGTCCACCTCCGGGAAGCGGTGGTAGAGGAAGTTGGCGACAACGAGATCGATCACCGCGTCGCCCAGAAACTCCAGCCGCTCGTTGTCCTCCAGCGCCGTGGCGGGATTCTCGTTGAGGTAAGAGCGGTGGGTCAGCGCGCGCGACAGCAACGAGTAGTCGCGAAACTCCACCCCCAACCGCTCGCCAAACTCCAGCAAATCTTCCATAAGCGGTATTATCCGCAGATCTCGCAGATAAAACAGGGGCTAGGTTCTAGGGGTTAGGGACTAGGGAAGAACGTTCTTTCCCTAGTCCCTAGTCCCTAACCCCTGGTCCCTATCTTAATCTGCGTAATCTGCGGATTTTTATTCTTCAAACTCGCGGATGACGAGGACGGCATTGTGGCCGCCGAAGCCGAAGGCGTTGTTCAGACAGACCCGCACGCGGCGCGGCCGGGCCTCGTTGGGCACATAGTCCAGGTCGCACGTCGGGTCGGGCGTGGCGTAGTGGATAGTCGGCGGCACGATCTGGTCGCGGATGGCCAGCGCGCAGAACACCGTCTCAATGGCCCCCGTCGCCCCCATGATGTGGCCGGTCATGGACTTGGTGGAACTCATGGCGACGTTGTAGGCATGCTCGCCCAGCGCCGCCTTCACTGCCGCCGTCTCGGCCGTGTCGTTCAGCGGCGTGGCCGTGCCGTGGGCGCTGACGTAGTCCACATCCTCCGGGCGCAGGCCGGCATCGGCCAGCGCCTTGCACATGGCCCGCGTCGCGCCGGAGCCGCTGTCCGGCGGGGCGGTAATGTGGTGGGCGTCGGTCGTCTGGCCGTAGCCGGCGATCTCGGCCAGAATGGTCGCGCCGCGGGCGCGGGCGTGTTCCAGGCTCTCCACCACCAGCATGCCCGCCCCCTCGCCGATGACCAGCCCATCCCGGTTGGCGTCGAAAGGCCGCGGCGTGTCCGTGGAGCGCGTGGAGACCGCCCCGGCCCGCTCGAAGCCGCCGATGGCGACCGAGGTCATGATGCACTCTGTCCCGCCGGTCAGCACGGCGTCCAGTTCGCCATAGCGGATGGCGCGATAGGCGTGGCCGACCGCGTCGTTGCCGGCGGCGCAGGCTGTGGCGACGGTGGTGGAAGGGCCGTGGATGCCGTAGTCAATCGCCAGCATGCCGGCCGCGCCGTTGGGCATGATCATCGTGATACCGAACGGGCTGAGCCGGCGCAAGCCGCCGTCGTGGACGATGGCCTCCTGCTCCACGACCGTCCGCAGGCCGCCGATGCCCGTGCCGATGGTGATGCCGACGCGCTCGCGGTTGTCATCGGTGATGGGCAGGTTGGCGTGGCGCATGGCCTCGGCCGCGGCGGCCGTCGCCAACTGCTGGTAGCGGTCGCGGCGGCGGGCGTCCTTGCGATCCATGTAGTCGCCCGGCTCGAACCCCTTGACTTCGCACAGGCCACCGATGGTGTGGTGGGGGTTGTCCACCAGGGTGATGGGGCCGAAGCCCGATTGGCCGCGCAGGATGGCCGCCCAGGTGTCGGGGGCGTTGTGGGCCAGGGGGGTGATCATGCCCACGCCGGTCACCACCACGCGCCGGCGCGATCCGTCTCCGTTTTCCATAATACTGCTCCAAGAAAGTTTATCCGCAGATTTGGCAGATTCGGCAGATTTTTCAATAGACTCAGCAAAGACGCAAAGCAAAAGCTCTTATCTTTGCGTTCTTTACGTCTTCGCGTGAGGTTCTTAAATCGGCCGAATCTGCCAAATCTGCGGATTACTCATAGATTATCCGCGGGGGTGGGACGGTAGTGGCCCTCGACCCACACGCTGCGGTCGGCGCCGACCTCTTTTTTCCAGACCGGCACGATCTCCTTCAGCCGGTCGATGCCATAGCGGGCCGCCTCGAAGACGCCCTGGTCGCGGTGGCGGCCGGCGCAGGCGACGAAGGTCGTCACCTGGCCCACCGTCAGCCGGCCAAGGCGCTGCACCAGGGCCACGCCGCGCACCTCCGGCCAGCGCGCCCAAATCTCGCGGGCGATCTGGGCCATCTTCTCCTCGGCCATGTCCTCATACGCCTCATAGTCGAGGTGCATAGTCTCCGCCGGCAGGCCATCGCGCTGTGTCTGGCCGCGCACGAAGCCGGTGAAGCTGACGATGGCCCCGATCTCCGGCCCGCCCAGCCGGGCGTGCACCGCGTCGATGTCCAGCGGCTCGGACGTGACGGCGAAGTAGGTGGGGTGTGGGAAGGCATGGCCCTCTCCCCAGCCCTCTCCCATAGGGAGAGGGGTCGGGAGGTCGTGACCCTCTCCCCGTCCCTCTCCCGGGGGGAGAGGGAGTTGGCCGCCACTGACGGGCGGGAAGAGCGCCACCTCATCGGCCGCGTTGACCGGCGTCGTCGGCCCGGCGAAGGCGCGGTTGACGGCCACCAGCGCCGAGGGCAGCGCCGGGGCCAGCGCCGGATAGCCAGCGCGCACCGCGTCGAGCAGGGCGGCCACGGTCGTCGGGTTGTCGGGCAGCGCCACGCGGATGCGGTCGCTCCCGGCCCGATCCTTCAGCGTGGCGAAGAGGCGGATGGTTAGCTCGATAGTCACTGTTATTGTAACCCTGTAGTTGGATGCAGGATGCGCAGGGGAGCAGGGGGGCGGGGGTGCAGGGGAGACAAGAGTTCGTCGGCCAACGCTTCTTTCACCCCTGCTCCCCCGCTCCCCCGCTCCCCTGCGCTTCCCCCCACTCCCCACTGCGCCCGCCCGACTTCCGCACCAGCCGCACATCCGTCAGCCGCATGCCGCGGTCGACGGCCTTAGCCATGTCGTAGATGGTCAGCCCGGCCACGGCGACGGCCGTCAGCGCCTCCATCTCCACGCCCGTCTTGCCCGACACGCGCACGGTGGCCTCGATGTCCACGCAGGCGTCGGCCGGGTTAGGCGCGCAGGTGACGACAATCTGGTTGAGCAGCAGCGGATGGCAGAGAGGGATCAGCTCGCTGGTGCGCTTGGCGGCCATGACGCCGGCCACCTGGGCCACGGCCAGCACGTCCCCCTTGGGCAAATTGCCCTCGATGAGCAGGCGCAGCGTCTCCGGCTGCATGGTGACGCGGCCGCGGGCAACAGCGACGCGCTCGGTGATAGCCTTGTCGCCCACGTCGACCATGCGGGCGCGGCCGGACTCGTCCAGATGGGTCAGGCGGTTGGTCATGGTTGTGGTATTATAGTGTAGAAACCGGGTTTCTCGGAAGAAACCCGGTTTCTAGGCTCTACATCGTCTTATGAAAGATCACTACAACCACTTATACCTCTCCCCCCACTTCGACGACGTCGCCCTCTCCTGCGGCGGGCAAATCGCCCTGCGCACGGCGGCCGGGCAATCGGTGCTCGTCGTCACGGTGACAGCCGCCGAACCGCCAGCCGATTTCCCGTCGGAGACGGTGCACTCGTTGCACCGGCGCTGGGCCGACAGCCTGGCCGCCGAGGGGGTCACTCCAGCGGACGCCGCCGCGGGCATCGTCGCCCGCCGCCGCGCCGAGGATCGCGCCGCCTTTGCCATGCTGGGGGCGGACGTGCTGCACCTGCCCTTCCTCGATTGCATCTACCGTGCCGGGCCGGACGGCCTGCCGCTCTACCGCGGCCCGATGGACATGTTCGGCGCGCCCGTCCTGGCTGACGAGGGCACAACCGACGCGCTGGCCGAGGCGTTCGCCGCGCTGCCGCCCGCCGGCCGGGTCTACCTGCCGCTGGGCGTCGGCCACCACATCGACCACGGGGCGACGCGCCGGGCGGGGGAGCGCGTTTTTGCCGCTCCCTTCTATTATGAAGACTACCCGTACACCATGGCCCCCGGCGCGCTGGAAGAGGTGCTGCCGCCGGAAGCGCGCGACGGCTGGGCAAACGAAACGATCTGGCTGACCGAAGCGGCGCTGGCAGCCAAAACGACCGCCGTGCTCGCCTACCAGTCCCAACTCAGCTCCTTCTTCGCCGGCCACGATGACCTGGCCCGCAAGCTGCGCGAGGAGGGGCAACGGGCCATGATCGCCGCCCTGGACGCGATGTTGGGCGGCGACGAGCCGCCGCCGGCCGGTTTCGTCGGCGGCGAGACGCTCTGGCGACGTTCACGCTAAATTCATTTGAAGAATCGGCCGTCGCGGCCCTATAATTGACCTATGGAATTCGGCACGCGAGAGATGCCAAACAAACCGACCAAAGGCGACAGCAAGCCGCTGGGCCGCCAGGACCCGAACGGGCTGCAAGCGGGCAGTGTGCTCCAGGAGCGCTACATGGTCATGGGGTCGCTCGGCGTGGGCGGCTTCAGTTCCGTGTACCGGGCGCGCGACCTGCGCTTTCCGTCCGTCACGCGCCTGTGCGCCGTCAAGGAGATGGTCATCAGCACGGCCGACCCGGAGATGCGCGAGCTGACCATCAAGTCGTTCGAGCGCGAGGCCAGCATGCTGGCCATGCTCAACCACCCGGCCATCCCCGACATCTTCGACTACTTCACCGACGGCAACCGCAGCTACCTGGTGCTGGAGTTCGTCCCCGGCCAGAACCTGCAACAGTGGCTCGATGAGACGGATGAGTACCTGGACGAGCAGAAGGCGCTCGACTGGGCGCTCCAGGTCTGCGACGCGCTGGCCTACCTGCACAGCCAGAAGCCGCAACCCATCGTCTTCCGCGACCTGAAGCCGTCGAACATCATGCTCGACCCCTACAACCACATTCGCCTCATCGACTTCGGCATCGCCAAGCTGTTCGAGGCCAACGAGGACAAGGGCACGATGATCGGCACGGCCGGCTACACGCCGCCGGAGCAGTACCGCGGCGAGGCGACGCCCGCGGCCGACGTCTACGGCCTGGGGGCGACGCTCCACCACCTGCTGACGCGCCAGGACCCGCGCCAGGAGACGCCCTTCACCTTCAGCGAGCGCCCCATCCGCGCCGCCAACCCCGGCATCTCCCGCGCCTTCGAGGCCATCATCATGCGCTGCCTGGCCTACGATCCGAAGGATCGCTTCCCCGACGCGATGGCCCTGCGCGAGGCGCTGCTCGTCCTGTCGCGCAATGAGTTGGACGAGTCCGACCTTGATCAGCGCCTGGGCCTGACGGAGAGCGGGCGTGGGGCGGACGGGGCCGCGCCGGGCGGCGCGCCGGCGGCCATCATCAAGGCCGGCATCAGCCAGGTCAAGCCGCTGTGGGTCTTCCGCTGCGAGGACGAGATTCGCTCCCGGCCGGCGGCGGGCAAGGGCATTATCTTCGTCGGCGCCTACGACAATAACCTCTACGCCATCACCGCCGACCGGGGCGAGTTCCTGTGGAAATATCCAACGAGTGGCGGCATCGGCGGCTCGCCCATCGTCCACGAGGACGCGGTGCTGATCGGCTCGTCCGACCACACCCTCGCCTCGCTGCAACTGCGCAAGGGGCGGGTCAACTGGCAGTTCACGGCCGAGGGGGCTATCTACTCCACCCCGGCCGTGCGCTTCGACCACGTCTTCTTCGGCGCCGACGACGGCTTCTTCTACGTCGTCAACGCCATGCGCGGCCAGCTCTACTGGAAGACCAACGTCTACAGCCCGGTGCGCTCGACGCCGTGGGTGTCGGAGGAGTTGGTCTACTTCGGCACGGAGAGCGGCCAAATCCTGGGGCTGGAACTGGGCGCGGGCAAACCCAAGTGGCAGACACGGGCCGAGCGCGCCGTCACCTCGTCACCCAAAGTGGCCGATGACATCCTCTACGTCGGCTCCAGCGACAGCCGGGTCTACGCCATGGACGCCAGCTCGGGCTGGCCCATCTGGCGCTTCCGCACCCAGGGGCCGATCATCTCCACGCCGACGCTGTTCGAGGGGACGCTGCTGGTCGGCTCGGCCGATGGCCGCCTCTACGCCATCGACATGATCAGCGGCCGGCAGCTGTGGGCCTTTGCCACCAACGGCCAGGTCGTGGCCTCACCGACCGTCTGGGGCAACACGGTCTACTTCGGCTCGACCGACGGCAGCCTCTATGGGGTCAGTGTGCGCCGGGGCGAGCTGCAATGGCGCTTCGATACCGGCAGCCCGCTCATCGGCGCGCCGACCATCGTCAACGGTGTCATCTATGCCGGCGCGACAGACCATTGTCTGTACGCCCTACCCATCTGAGCCTGGCTATGGACGCGAAGACCCTCAGCTTGCAATGCGGTTACCGCTGTGAGACCGGCGCGGTGCGGGATCGCAACGAGGATTCCTGCCTGATGATCACCTCCACGTTCGGCGGGCACTTTGACCTGCCGACGTTGGGACTCTACGTGGTCGCCGACGGCATGGGCGGTCACACCGAGGGGCACGTCGCCAGCAACACGGCGGCCCGCGTCTTCGCCGAGTTCGTCCTGTCCCATCTCTATTTCACCCTGCTGCGCCAGCGCCCCCTACCCAAGGAGGCCGACATCCTGGACACCCTGGAGCGCGCCGTCTTCGCCGCCCATGACGCGGTCTACCAGCCGGAACCGGAGCGCAACGGCGGCACGACGCTGACGGCGGCGCTGGTGCTGGGCCACCGCGCCTACGTGGCCCACGTCGGCGACTCGCGCGCCTACGTGCAGGAGGGCGACCAACTCCGGCTGCTGACCGAGGATCACTCGCTGGCCCGCCGGCTGCAGGACGCGGGCCAATTGTCGCCGGAAGACGCCGAGACCTACCCCTATCGCCACGTCCTGCTGCAAGCGCTGGGGCAGGAGAGCGCGCTGACGGCCGACACGCTGGCCCTCGACCTGCCCGACAACTGCAAGCTGCTGCTATGCAGCGACGGCCTGTACGGCTCGGTGTCCCAGGAGCAACTGGCCGCCGCGCTGTGCGGCGAGGGGACGCTGCAAGACGCCGCCGACCGCCTCTACGAAGCCGCCATGGCCGCCGGCGGCCCGGACAATATTACGGCGGCGGTGGTGGGCTACGCCTGAACAGGGACCAGGGGTTAGGAACTAGGGGCCAGGGAAGCGTGTTCTGCCCTGGCCCCTGGCCCCTAATCCCTAGCCCCTATCCCCTAGCCCCTAGCCCATGGATCCAACCGACCTCTACACCCTCCTCGGCGTCGGCCGGCGGGCGACGACGGACGAGATCGAGGCCGCCTACGCCGCCTGGCTGGCCCGCACCGGCGCGGGCCGTCCGGTAGGCGAGACGGCCGACCGCCTGCGCTACGCCTACGAGGTACTGAGCAACCCGCAGCGGCGCAGCCTCTACGATTCGTTGGTGGCCGAGACGACCGGCGGCGGGGCGCTGGAGTTTGAGCTAGTGGTCAGCGCCGACCGGCTGGCCCTACTGGATACGCTCCAGGTCGTCTACGCCCTGCTGACCCTGACGCCGCGCCAGGCGCTAGAAGACGGCCGGCGTCCCCTGAACCTGGGGTTGGTGATCGACCGCAGCACGTCCATGCGCGGCGAGCGGCTGGCTAAGGTGACGGCGGCCGTGGCCCTGCTGCTGGACAAGCTGGCCCCCGATGACGCCCTGTCGCTGGTCAGTTTTAGCGACCGGGCCGAGGTGGTGCTGCCGGCGGCGACGCTGGGCGCAGCGGCCCAGAGCGTCCAGCCGGAAACAGCCGCGGCCTGGCGCGCGCCGCGCCGGCAGTTGCAGGCCATCGCCGCTTCCGGTGGGACGGAGATCTTCCAGGGCTTGCGGGCCGGACTGGCCGAGGTGACGCGGCTGGCCGGCGAGGCGCGCACCAGCCACCTCATCCTGTTGACCGACGGCCACACCTATGGCGACGCCGACGACTGCCTCCGGCTGGCGGCCGAAGCGGCGGGGCGAGGCATCGGCCTGACCGCTTTCGGCATCGGGGCCGACTGGAACGACAGCTTCCTCGACGCGCTGGTAGCCCCTTCCGGCGGCCAATCCCACTTCATTGAGCAGCCAGCCGACGTGCTGCCCCACCTGGAGGAGCGGCTGAAGGGGCTGGGCGCGATCTACGCCCGCAACGTGACGCTGCAGCGGGGCTGGCCGGCTCCCTTCACCCTGCGCGGCGGCTTCAAGCTGACCCCCTTCCCGCAACCGCTGGCCGTTGACGCCGACCCCATCCCGCTGGGCGATCTGGAGGGGCGCGCCCCGTTGTCGCTCCTGCTGGAGTTCCTGGTCGCGCCGCAGTCGATGAGCGCCCGCTTCCGCCTGCCGCTCCACGCGCATTACACCACCCCCGGCGGCGCAGAGGAGGCGATCGGCCGCGACGCGCCCTTCGTCGTCCTGAACCGGGAGGGCGAGGCCGCGCCGCCGGCGGCGCTGATCGAGGCCGCGCGCCGCCTGAATCTGTACCGGATGCAGGAGAAGGCGTGGGAAGAGGCGCAGTCGGGCAAGCTGGACACGGCCGCGGCCCGCATGCGCCGGCTGACGGCGCGCTACCTGGAGACGGGCGACCTGCGGCTGGCCAAGCAGGCCCAGTTGGAGGCGCAGCGGCTGGCCCACCTGGGCACGATGTCGCTGGAGGGGCGCAAGGTGCTGAAGTACGGCACGCGCTCGCTGATGGGGCAGACGGGAACATGATCGCCTGTCCCGAGTGCGGCGCGACCCACTATCCCGGCACGCTCTTCTGCGACGACTGCGGCGCAGGCGTTCACCCCGCGGCGCGGGCGCACCTGGCCGGCCAATCGCCGGCCGAGGCCACGATCCGGCGGAGCGCCCCGGCCGATGAGCCGCCGCGTCCGGTCGCCCGGCAGCGCGTAGAGACGCTCGCCCCGGCCGTGGCCGCGCCCCCCTTGCGCGTTCACATCCCCCACCGCGGCGCGGACGTGGAGTTGCGCGCCGCCGTCATCCAGATCGGCCGGGCTGACCCCGACGCCGCCTTCGCCCCCGATCTCGACCTGACCGGCTACGACGGGCTGGATCGCGGCGTCTCGCGCCGCCATGCCACCATCCAGTGGGCGGAGGGCGGCTACGTCCTCATCGACCAGCACAGCAGCAATGGCACGTGGCTGGAGGGGGTACGTCTGGTGGCCGGTTACGCCTACCAGATTCCTCCCCAGGCCGTGGCCCGCTTTGGCGACCTGATTGTGCACCTCACTGTCGGCGATTAACCCTTAGCTTTAGCTTCAGAATGTGTTCGCGCCCGCGTCAAAATGCCCAGGCGCGCCGGCTTTCGTTACCCTCTTGTTACTGCGCGGCGACCCCGCTGTGACTGGCCGCCCCTATACTGCCCCATGTTCGCGCGGTGATCGCCGCAAATTCGCTACGAAGGATGGCGGAAGGGGAAAGACCATGATCGCAAAGGTAGACCGGACTGTTGATTGCACGGGCATGCTGTGCCCGTTTCCCATCGTCGAGACCTCCAAGGGGATCAGAAAGATCGAGGTGGGCCAGGTGTTGCGCGTCATCGCCACCGACCCCGGCGCGCCGCCGGACATGGAAGCGTGGGCGCGCCAGACCGGCCACCGGCTGGTGCACAGCTACAGCGACAGTGGCCGGTTCATTTTCGACTTTCAGCGCACGCGCTAAGCGGAACGGGGGACAAGTCAGTGGGCATGAGCAAGATGGATCCTTACGCGCCGCGGCGGCTGGCGCTGATCGCCAGCAAGGGCACGCTCGACTGGGCCTACCCGCCTTTCATCCTGGCCAGCGCTGGCGCGGCGATGGGCTGGGACGTGGGCATCTTTTTCACCTTCTACGGCCTGCCTCTGCTGAAGCACGAATTGGACGCGGCCGTCAGCCCGCTGGGCAACCCGGCCATGCCGATGAAGCTGCCGTTCGGCCCGCCCGGAATGCAGAAGATCGAGTGGCCCATCCCCACCGCCCTGATGACTGTGCCCGGCTTCAACAGCATGGCCACGGGGCTGATGAAGCAGCTGTTCGAAAAGAAAGGTGTGGCCACCGTGGCCGAACTGCGCAACACCTGTGTCGAGTTGGGCGTGCGCCTGATCGCCTGCCAGATGACGATGGACGTGTTTGGCTTCACCTGCGATGACTTCATCCCGCAGGCAGAAGTCGGCGGGGCGAGTATGTTCCTCGACTACGCCGCCGGCGCCGATGTTCAGTTATTCGTTTGAGTAGGGACGCGCTGTCCGACGAGGGTTGAACGCCCATGTTTCCCAAGCTTCTATCGGCCAATACGCTCTATCAGCGCTTGCAGCAGCCGGGCGACCTGTTGATCTTGGACGTGCGCAACAGCGAAGCGTTCCAGCGCGCGCGCATCGAGACGCGCCACACGCCGGAAACGCTCAACATTCCTTACTTCGAGTTTATCGAGGATGATACGGTGGAAGAGGCCCTGGCCTGCGTCCCCGCCGGCCGGCCGATCGTCGTGGTTTGCGTCCACGGCGGCACGAGCGAGCTGGTAGCGGCTATGCTGCGCAAGCGCGGCTATCAGGCCGCCAATCTGGCCGGCGGCATGGAAGAGTGGTCGCGGCTGCACATGGTGCGTCCCGTGCTGGAAAGTGATTCCGCCGCGATCTACCAGATCGAGCGCGTGGCCCGCGGCTGCCTCAGCTACGCCATCATCAGCGACGGCTGGGGGGCGATTATCGACCCGTCGCACCACATCGCGGAGTACCGGCGCTTGCTGGCCGCCCATGGGGCCGCGCCGCGCCTGATCATCGACACCCACGCCCACGCCGACCACATCAGCGGCGGGCCGGCGCTGGCCGAGGCCACCGGCGCGCCCTACTACCTGCATCCCTACGACGCCATCCACCCCCTCGACGTGATGCCCGCCGTCATCCCCTACGAGACGCTGCGCAACGGCCACCGCTTCAGGCTGGGCAGCGTGACGGTGCGGGCGGTGCACGCGCCGGGCCACACCCTGGGCCACGTGGCGCTGCTGGCGAGCACGCTCGAAGGGGAGTGCTACCTGTTCAGCGGCGACTCGCTCTTCTTGCGCGGCGTCGGCCGGCCCGACCTGGGCGGCCGGGCGGAGTCGTGGACGCGCCTGAGCTACGAGTCCATCTTCACGACGCTGCGGGCCATGACGCCGCCCGACGCGCTGGTGCTGCCCGGCCACTACAGCGACGCCGGCGAGGCGGATGCGCGAGGCGTATTCGCCGCCCCGTTCGCGGAGTTGTGGCGAACGAATACGGAACTGTCCTTTGCGACGCAAGAAGCGCTGGCGCACCACGTGCTGGCGAACCTGCCGGCCGCGCCGCCCGAGTACGCCGAGATCAAGCGCGTCAACATGGGGCTGGCGCAGGCCGACGCGCAGCGGGCGCTGGCCCTGGAGATGGGCCGCAACGCCTGCGCGCTCCTTAGCGATTATCCCGCCTCCGTCTCTCTCGTGCCTGGCTGACGGGGTCGTTCTTTCCTCTCTTCTTCCGAGGTTCTCGGGGGTAGCGCCATCGGGCGCTACCCCTTAGAACTCTGTCGCATTCCTCATCACGTTCCACGCAGAATTTTCACGCTTTTTTCACGCCCCTTCATGCTACACTAGCTATTCCATTAGAACTTATGTTCTATTGGGATTGGCTAGGAGAAGGAAACCGAGGGAGCCATCAGCGCCGGTCGTTGAACTGTGACGCGCTGGAAAAAATCTGCCGTCCTTCTGGATCGCTTGAGGTGGCATGTACCGCGTCCCCCTCCTTCTTCCTCTCCACAGGATGCCGTAAAGTGCATCGTTAAGTGCCAAAAATTGAATAGCACAAGCGTTCTATGATTTCATACAATGGGTTCGCAACGTGGATCAACAATGCCTGCATTCCCGGAGAACCATGAACACGAACGCCATGAACGAACACGACTTACAAGAGCGTCTGCGGCAACTGATCGACCTGGAGGTGTCCGAGCGGCTGAGTCCGGAGCAGCGGCTGCTGCTGGCGGTGCTGCGCCAGGCGGTGCTGGACTACTTCGACGACGACCCGCTGGAGCGGCTGAGCGCGGCGCTCTACTTCACCCGCTCGCCGCTCTACCGGCTGACGCTGCACGAGTTCGGCCTGCCCGACAACCTGCTGCCGGACGGCGTCGATCTGACCGCCTTCAGGCGCAAGCGGCGGCGCGAAGAGCGCGGCGAGCACGACCCGCTGGAGCTGGAGACACTGGTGCGCCAGTTGTCGGGGATGCAGTTGAAGATCGTGCTCTCGATGGGGCTATTGCCGCTGCCGGCCACGACGCGGGCCATCAGCCTGAACAGCGGCGTGACGCGATCGACGGCGCTGGTCACGCTGGAGCAACTGGCGGCGCAGGGGCTGGCGGTGCGCCACGACGACACCGGCCGGGCGACGTGGTCGCTGCCGGGGGAAGTCAGGCGGGTGCTAGATGAAATGTGGGGGCGCTCGTGATGTGTTGTATAACCCTCTCGGCGAGTTCTTCCACCGTCATCCCTCCATCCCACGCGAACGCCGGTATCCCCCACTCTCGGCTCTCCCGGCCGATCAGTTCCGCCAGCCGCCGGTCGTACTCCAGGAATCGCCGCCACATCCCCTCGCCGTCGGGCATGGCCAGCACCCGATTCTTCATCCACGCCCGCCCCTCGGCCGTCTCCCACTCCCGCGCCCGCGTCTCGTCCGTCGTCTCCAGGCAGATGATGCGCCCGGCGGGGATGACCTGGGCCAGCACCGACGGGTGGGAGATGCCGCCGTCCACGATGAGCGGCGTGGAAGGCCGGCCGGCCAGGTCGCCGGCCAGCAGGTCCAGCGTCTCGGCGTTGGTGGCGCGGTAGAGGGCGCTGAACGTCTCCCAGTCATGGGAGAGCATCCAGCCGAACGGGTCGTCGGCCGCTGACCAGGCGGCGGTGGCCGGGTGGCGCTGCGGGTCGAACTGGAAGCGGCCGAAGACGGCCTCGTCCACGTCGTAGCGCTCGACGCCCAGCCGGGCCGCCAGCGCCCGCGAGAGGGTGGACTTGCCGGAGCAGGAGCCGCCGATGAGCCAGATGAGGCGCGGCCAGGCGCATAGGACTGAACGGGATTTTTCCAGCAGCGCAGGACTGACAGCAAACATAGCAATTACCACAAGTAAGTCAAAGAGAAGTTGGAATAGGTTACGACTGTTCTCGCACAATGACACGGGCGCGAACCCATTGAGTGAATGAGTCGCGGCGCAATACGTCCGACGCTAATTGTAGAAGAACTCTCTCTTGTTCATCTATCGGCGCAACGAGTTCGTAACCGTTCAGAAGCAGAAACGCTTCCATAGCCGCATGTCCTGTCCACTTGTTGCCATCTAGAAAAGGATGGTTCAGGATGAGGGAGTAAGCGAGGGCCGCAGCTTTTTCAACAATGGTAGGGTAGAGGTCATCGCCGGCAAAGGTCATGCGCGGGGTGGCAAGCGAAGCCTCGAGAGCGTTCAAGTTGAGACTCTCGCCTCAGCGCTTGCCTGCCGCATAACCCGACGGTGAATTTCCAGCAATTCATTCAGCGTTAGGTAATATATCACGAGAGACGTCGATACAGTTCAGCGTTCTTTTGAAGCACGTAAGTGATGACGCTTTGAAACACCTCGTCCGGCTGGGATAGAAACTCTTCGATGCCAATGCGCGCCAGATCTTCGGTAGATACCTGAAACCGTGCAGCGACCTCCTCCAACTCAACCAGCCGCTCCTTAGGGAGCCGCACTGTTATTGTACTCATCCCGGCTTCTATCATGAACTTGCCTCCTACGATGGTTGAGGTCTATTCTATCATGATCTGTATCTGATGCGGCTCCCCCACGTAGTTGCTATCCTTCACGACGATCAGCCGCAGGAAGTACGGCCCCGGCGGCAGCGCCTCGGCCTGCAATACCTCTAGCTGGCCGTTCACGACCGGCGTGTCGTGCGTCTCGCCCAGCGTCAACCACTGAATCTCTGAGCCGCTGGGGATGCCCAACTCGATCTTGTAGAACTCCACCACGGCCGGGTCGAAGCTGGCCGTGCCGACGATGGGAATGTTGCCGCTGATCGTGTCCCCCTCTTTGGGCGAGGTGATGCGCCATACCGCCGTCTCGCCGGCTCCCAGCCCCAGCGCCAGCAACTCCTCGGTGCAGGACGCCGTCGGCAGGATGGCGACGTTGTTACCCTGAGCCCACTCGTGGGCCGGCTTCAGGCTCTCCGGGTTGCGCGGCGGGGCCAGGAAGACCTGCGCCGCGGCCTGCGGCGGCAGCACGTCCAGCGGCGTCGCGTCCGGGAAGTGGCAGAAGAGTTGCGCCGGCGGCTGGTCTTCCAGTTGTTCCGGCGTCAGGACGACCTCGGCCGTCTCCGGCGCGGGCGGCAGCGGCACGGCCAGGGCGCGCCACACGGCCGGGTCGAGCTTCTCCAGGAAGGCCGCCGGGCTATCGACCGTTGGCATGGGCGTCGGCGGCACGGTGCTGTCGAGGAACAACTCGTCGCCGCTGGCGACGCACTCCGTCGAGCCGATGGTAGCCGAGCTCAGCGCGCACAGCGGGCGCTCGCTGATGCCCGCCGGGCGGACGAAGTCGGCTGGCGGCTGCTGGCCGTTGACCGCCAGCCGGGCCACCAGGCCGCTATTGCTATAGACCTGCTCCATGTAGCTGCCCCACAGCGGAGCCGCGCCGGTCAAGCCGCTGATGTCCACCATCTCGCTGTTGTCGCTGTTGCCCGTCCAGACGCCGACGGCCAGGCCGGGCGTGTAGCCCATCGTCCAGTTGTCGCGGAAGTCGTTGGTCGTGCCCGTCTTGGCGGCGACCGGGAAGCCCAGTTCCATCGGGTTGGGGCTGCCCATCGCCGGGCGGCGCGCCGCGTCATCGTCGAGGATGTGGCTGATGAGGTAGGCCACGCGCTCGTCCACCACACGCTGCGGCTCGGCCGGCTGATACTCGAACAGCACCTCGCCGTTGGTGCGCTCCACCTTCAGGATGGAGACGGGCGTGACCTTGTTGCCGCCGTTCCCCAGTGTGGCGTAAGCCGCCGTCAGTTCCAGCGGCGTCACCTCGCCGCCGCCCAGCGTCAGCGACAGGCCGTACTGGCTGGAGTCGCCCGTCCACGTGCTGAGGCCCAGCGCCCGGCCGAACTCCAGCAGGCGCGGCACGGTCACGTCTTGCAACAGCAGCACGGCGGGGATGTTGTAGCTATTCGCCAGGGCGATGCGCAGGCGCACCGGGCCGTGGAACGCGCCGTCGTAGTTGACCGGCACATACGGCTCGCCGCTGACCTGCTCATAATCCACCGGCACATCCCACAGCACGTCGGCCGCCGTCCAGCGCGGGTCGCCGCCGTCCACGGGCGACAGGGCCAGGGCGTAGGTCAGGGGCTTGATGGAACTGCCCGGCTGCTGGGGCGACAGGGTGACGTTCACGTGGCCGTCAATGGCCTCGTTCTGGTAGTCCACGCTGCCGAGCATGGCCAGAATTTCGCCGCTGCCCGGCTTCATGGCCACCAGGGCGGCGTTGGTCAGGTTGTGCTCCGGGGCGATCTGGCTGACGTGCTGGCGGGCCAGCCGCTCGGCCAGCCGTTGGAACTCCATGTCCAGCGTGGTCGTCACGCGCAGGCCGCCGTTGGCGACGACCTCCGCGCCGTACTGCTCCTCCAACTGCTGGCGGACGTAGACAGCGAAGTGGGGCGCTTCCAGGCTGACTTCCTGGGGGGCGAAGGTCAGCGGCTCCAGGTAGGCTGCCTCGGCCGCCGCCTGGTCGATGAACCCCTCGCTGACCATCAGGTTCAGCACCAGCCACTGCCGCTCCTTGGCTCCTTCCAGGTTGGTGAGCGGGTCCAGATCGACGGGGCTTTGCGGCAGGCCGGCCAACAGGCTGGCCTCGCCCAGCGTCAGGTCGGCGGCGGGCTTGGCGAAGTAGGTGCGCGCCGCGGCCTCGATGCCGTAGGCCAGGTTGCCATAGTAGATCTCGTTCAGGTACATCTCCAGGATTTCATCCTTGGTGAAATCCCGGTTCATCATCCAGGCCAGCACAATCTCTTTCACCTTGCGGTTGTAGGAGACCGCGCCGCGCTCCTCGAAGTCGAAAGCGACGTGGCGGACGAGCTGTTGGGTGATGGTGCTGCCGCCCACCGGCCGTGCGTCGGGGTTGCGCAGGTTGGAGATGACGGCGGCGAAGAGCGAGGGCGCGTCGAGGCCGATGTTCTCGTAGAAGGTATCGTCCTCGACAGCGATGGTGGCCTGCACCAGGTGGGGCGGGATCTGCGCCAGGGGAACGCGGGTGCGCTTGCCCTCGCCGAAGATCTCCCAGAGGACTTCGCCGTTGCGATCCATGATCTGCGTCGTCTCGAACGTCTCGCGGGTGCGGGCTGCTTCCAGGCTGGCGACGCCGGTCTCGATCTCGCGCGACCAGGTGGAGTAGAGCAGGCCGCCGGCGGCCGCCGCGCCGCCCACGCCGAGGAGCAAGATGAGGGCGATAGCGCCCAAGATGGCCCCACCCACGCAACCGCAGCCGCGGCGCGGTCGCTCTGGAGGCAGGGTGGCGGGCACGTACTGGACAGGGGGCTGATTGGTCTGCATG
>NZ_JAYRVJ010000540.1:0-1723 GCF_041918635.1 Promineifilum sp. (SeqCode) | reverse complement strand
TTCGCCTTTGTTCGCAAAGAGATCATCAGCGTCCTGCGTCAGCCGCGGCTGATCTTCTCGCTCATTCTCGGCCCGTTCCTGATCCTGCTGCTGTTCGGTATCGGCTACCGCGAGGAGGCGCGCACACTGCGGACGCTCTTCGTCGTGGCCGAGGGCAGCCCAATGACCGAGCTCGTCCAGGAATACTCCACGCGCCTGGGCCAACAGTTCGCATCGCAGGGCGTCATCACCGACGCCGCGGAAGCCGACCGGCTACTGCGCCAACAACAGGTAGACCTGGTCATCGTCGTGCCGCCGGATCCGCTGGCCGACGTGCGCGCCAACCGGCAGGCGGAGTTTTCGCTTTACCACTACGAGATCGACCCTTACGAGAAGACCTACATCGAGATTTTGGGCCGCAACTACACCGAGGAGATCAACCGCCAGGTCTTGCTGGCTGCTGCCGACCAGGGCAAGGTTGAGGCGCGCACCCTTCAGGAGCAGACGGCCCTGGCCCGCGAGGCGGCGGCAGCGACCCGCCTGGCATTGGAAGCGGGCGACGAAGAGGCGGCGCAAAGCTCAGCCGCGCAACTCGATGAGGATTTGGGGCTGCTGGCTGTGGCCGCCGGCTCCGGGTTGGTGCTGCTATCGGGTATGGAGAACACGACCGGCGCGGACACGCTCCAGGCCCGGCTGCAAGCGCTCCAGCAGAACGCCGCGACGCTGCACCCGACGGGCGGGGCGGCCACGCCGGTGAGCGAGCGGGCCCAGACGGCCGCCGTCATCGAGGCCGACCTGACCGAGATCGACAGCCTGCTGAGCGAATACCAGCGCCTCGATTCGCAGGTCATCATCTCGCCCTTCACCAGCAAGACGCTGAGCATCACCGACATCAGCCTGGGGCCGACGGACTTCTTTGTGCCGGCGGTCATTGCCCTGCTCCTGCAACACATCGCCGTCACGCTGGCCGGGCTGTCCATCGTCCGCGAGCGGCAGGATGGGCCGCTGGAGATCTTCCGCGCCTCGCCCGTCACCGCCTTCCAGACGCTCGTCGGCAAATTCATTGGCTACCTCATTATGACTGCGGCCATTGGGGCCATTTTGACGGCGCTGGTGGTCTTTGTGCTAGACGTGCCCATGCTGGGTAACTGGGGCAACTACGCGCTGGTGGTTCTGGCTCTGCTATGCGCCTCACTGAGTCTGGGCTTCTTCATCTCCCTGCTCGCCAAGACGGACAGTCAGGCCGTCCAGTACGCCATGATCCTGCTGTTGGCCAGCATCTTCTTCAGCGGTTTCTTCCTGGCTCTCTACCGGCTGTGGGAACCGGTGCGGGCCGTGTCGTGGTCGCTGCCGGTCACCTATGGCATTAGTCTCCTGCAAAGTGTCATGCTGCGTGGGCAAGTACCCAGTGTACTCCTGCTGGCGTTGCTATTTGGCTATGCTCTGCTATTCTTTCTCTTGGATTGGTGGCGGCTCAGCCGTCTGATGGGTCGTCAGTAACAGTAAGACAGGGCGCGACGCTACTTGGGAGGCGCACGGCGGACGTATGGTCAACAACAAGCTCGGTCTCCCCTTGCCGGAACTCACCACCCGCCAGTTGGTGATCGCCACACTGGTGATAGGCGTGGTGGCGCTGGGCTTCTGGCTGCTGTTTCGCTTTCATCAGGTCATTCTGCTCCTGATCGCCGGTATCATCATAAGCACCGCCCTGCGGCCGGTGGTGCAATGGCTGCGACAGCGCGGT
>NZ_JAYRVJ010000539.1:0-3242 GCF_041918635.1 Promineifilum sp. (SeqCode) | reverse complement strand
CCCCCCCGCCCCCCTGCCCCCCCGCGCTTCCTCAAGTATAATCTCCCGTCAGAGACAATTGTAACATGAACACAGGACGACGATGACCGACGGCAACGTGCTTTTCCTTTCCATCCTGGCCGCCGCGCTGCCGGTGCTGGCCTATGCCGGGCTGATCTATTGGGCCGACCGGTATGAGAAGGAGCCGTGGTGGCTGCTGGCGGCGGCCTTCCTGTGGGGGGTGCTGCCGGCGGCGCTGCTGGCGATCTTCTTCAACATGGTCTTCAGTGTCCCGTTCTACTTGCTGCTGGACGCCGGGTCGGCCGAGCGTTTCAGCGCCGGCCTCGTCGCCCCGCTGGTCGAGGAGACGGCCAAAGGCATCGCCCTCTTCCTCATCCTCTTCTTCTGGCGGCACGAACTCGACAGCCCGCTCGACGGCATCATCTACGGCGCGATGGTCGGCATGGGCTTCGCCATGGTGGAGAACGTCCTCTACTACGTCTCCGCCTTCCAGGAGAGTGGCGCGGCCGGCTGGGGCGCGGTGGTCGTCATGCGCGGCGTCCTCTTCGGCCTCAGCCACGCCCTCTACGCCTCGCTGACCGGCCTGGGCATCGCTGTGGCCCGGCTGAGCCGGCGCTGGCCGGTGCGAATCGGCGCGCCGCTGCTCGGATGGAGCGCGGCCGTCTTCCTCCACGCCACCCACAACGTCACCATGTCCGGCGGTACGGCGCTGGCCTTCCTGGCGGGTCTGACGTTCGATTGGGGCGGGGTGCTGATCACGACGGCAATCATCCTGCTGGCGCTCTATCAGGAGCGGCGCTGGATGCGCGACTATCTGGCCGAGGAGGTCGGGCGGGGGGTGCTGAGCGCGGACGAGTACGCCATCGTCCCCTCGGCGCTAAGCCGCACGCGCCACCGGTTGGGACTGCTGACGAGCGAGGGCATGGCGGCCTACCGGCGCAGCGGCCGGCGCTTCCAGCAGTGCAGCGAGCTGGCCTACCACAAGCGCCACCACGCCCACTTCGGCGACCCCCGCAGCCTCCAACTCGCCGAGCGCGTACGAAATGAATTAACCACGGATGAACACGGATAAGACGGATGAACACGGATAAGACGGATGAACACGGATTGAACATTGGGTTAAATCCGTGTTCATCCGTTCAATCCGTGAAAATCCGTGGTTAATTCATCCATCTGCCGGCCGTGGACGCGGTCGTGCTGGACGGCCAGGTAGACCAGTTCGTGCAGCGACATGGGACCGAAGAACGTGTGCTGCCCCTGCCGCTCCCAGACCGCCTCCGGCAGCGGGGCCAGCAGGGCGATGGTCTCGTCGCGCGCGGCCACAAAGTCAGCCGCCGCCCGCCGCCCGTTCTGCAGGCGATAGGCGCGCGCTTCGGCCCACTCGTCGGCATCCACGCCGGGCAGGAAGGCGTCGTCGTCTTCCAGCAGCGCCCTCAGCCGGGCCTGGTGCACCTCGCGTTCCACGTCACGCAAGTGGCAGGCGACCTCGGTCAGCGACCACTCGCCCGGCGCGGGCGACCACGACCAGTCGCGGCCCACGTCCTCGGCCAGTTCGGCCACGCGCTCGCGGAAGGCGGCCAGCTCGGCCAGCAGGTCAGTGATGGGCGGCGGGTTGAGCAGGGTGCGGTCGTTGGTCATGGGCGGGGCGGCGGTTCAGGCGGCCGGCGGGCGGAGGCGTTCCAGCCAGCCCCCGCCCACCAGTTCGGCCAGCGCATCCAGCGATCCCTGGCCGCTCAGCAGGCGCGTGTCGGGCGGCTCGGCATCCACGGGGGCGATCCAGTAGGTGAACAGCCCCACCTCAGCCGCCGGGGCGATGTCGTTGCGCCAGTCGTCGCCGACCATGAGCGCCCGGCCCGGCTCACAGCTGATGACCGACAGGATTTCGCGGTAGTAGGCGGGCTGCGGCTTGGCGGCGTGCATGTTCTCGTAGGCGGTCACCAGGGCGTAGTCGTAGGTATCGACCGGCACGCCCGCCCAGGCCAACCGCTGCTCGATGGCCGCCAGCGGGAAGAGCGGGTTGGTGGCGATGACCACGTGCAGGCCCCTGTCGAACGCCGCCCGCACCAGGCCGGCCGCCGCCGGCCGCAGGACGGTCGAGGGCTGGAGTCGGGCGAACTCCGTCTCATAGAAGCGGCGGAAGAACGGCTCCAGGTCGGCGCGCCGGCCGCCGGTCAACCCCTCGAAGGCGGCCCAGAAGACCTCGGCGTTGGTGCGCGTCGGGTCGGTGTTGCGGATGGCCGTCTGGGTGGCCTGGATGAGGTGGGGCAGGAAGGTCGCCTCGTCCACCTGAGGGCGGGCGTACTCGCTCAGCAGGGCGAAGTAGCGCCGCATGAAGGTGTCGATGTCGTTGCCCAGCAGGGTGTCGTCCAGATCGAACAGGATGGCCTGAATGGGGAAAGTCATGGTCTCTGTGTCTGGCCTCCGTGTTGCTCTGTGTTCCTCTTATGGCTCCATTAGTCTAGATTCTCGAACAGTTCGCGCAAGCCGGGCCGTTCGGCGGCGCACTTGGGGCAGCCCACTTCGGGCCGGTCAACGTCGATCAGGTGGCGACTGCAGAAGGCCCGCACCGCGACGTGGCGGTTGAGGCCCAGGATGCCCGGCTTGACCGTGGCCTCCAGCACCAGGTTGGGGCTGCTGTTGGCTTGCAGGATTTCAGGCACGGGGCAGGTGAAGCAGTCCTTCGGCCGCCACTGGGGGGAGTGGGCGTTGGCCTTGATGAGCCGGCACTCCTGCACGGAGCGCCCGCGGAAGAAGTCCTGATAGTAGAAGCGGCACTCTTTGCCGGCGGGTGTGATCAAAAGCTCCACCTAGTCGCGCGTCCGCTTGGGACGCTGCCTCTTTTGCAAGAAGCATATAGAGTATGCGAACAAAGACCAAGTTTAGTCGAAATATCGGCAGTACCAAGTAATTCTCGGACTACTCTAGCATTTCCCCCAATGCGGTCTTCACTAAAAGCAAAACACCGCGACTTGGCGGTGTTTTGTGCAAACCAGGTGGACCTGGGTAGAGTATGCGGCCACTCGAGGTTCTGACCCCCGATTTAAGCCCCAGAGGCCGGCTTACCGGCATGGTTCCAGGCTAGGCCATGGGTCGAATGATTCTATGTGAGAACCATCTCTATTACGAAATTAAACAGCCCTGAGCTTACAAATTAGCTTAACCTCGGCTGAGGAACCCGCGTGCCGTGGTTGCTCCTGCAGTGGATCAGACGATCTACCCCCTGAACCAACCGCCCTCGTTGT
>NZ_JAYRVJ010000538.1:0-13645 GCF_041918635.1 Promineifilum sp. (SeqCode) | reverse complement strand
GGCCCGTGCTCTGCAACCTGTTCGGCGGGGCGCTGCTTCAGACCGGCGAGCTAGAGGGCGTGGAGACCTGGCTGAGCGCCGCCGAAACGTGGTTGGAACCACCTGCCGATCTACCCATGCCGCCAGACGCTCGGCCTTCCCGAATGGTCGTAGTCAATGAAGAGGAATTTCGCCGTCTGCCCGGTGCGATTGCCATACACCGCGCCGGGCAAGCCCTGATGCTGGGAAAAGTAGCGGATACCATCCAACACGCCCGGCGGGCGCTCGAACTCGCGCCGGAGGATGACTATCTGGTGCGCGGCGGGGCAACGGCGCTGTTAGGACTCGCATGCTGGACGAGTGGAGACCTCGAAGCGGCCCGCCAGTTGTATGCGGAGGGCATGCCCTTGTTGCAACGAGCCGGGAACATCTCGGATGTTATGGGGTGCGCCCTCGCCCTGGCGGACATCCACATTGCCCAGGGGCGTCTCCGGGATGCCATGCGGATCTACGAGCGAGCCTTGCAGCTCGCGGCCGATCAGGGAATGCCGGCGATGCGCGGAACCGCCGATATGCTGGTGGGCCTGAGCGAGCTATATCGCGAGCGGAATGATCTGCCAGCGGCCGCCCACTATCTAGAGAGAAGTAAGGCGCAAGGTGAGCACACAGGTTTACCCCAAAGCCGCTATCGCTGGTACGCCGCGATGGCCGGCATCCGGCAGGCGGAGGGCGATCTGAATGGGGCGCTTGATCTGCTCAACGAGGCCGATCAACGCTATATGAGCGACTTCTCCCCGAACGTACGCCCCATTGCGGCCAGGAAGGCCCGGCTATGGGTCGATCAGGGCCGGTTGGAACAGGCCCTCGATTGGGCCAACGCGCAGGGGCTATCGACTGAAGACCCGTTAAACTACTTGCGCGAGTACGAACATATGACGCTGGCTAGGGTGAGGTTAGCTCAGCACCGGCGCGACACTTCGGACAGCGCAGTTCGTGAGGCTATTGAGCTGTTAGAATCCCTCCTGTACGCGGCGGAAAAAGGCGGGCGCACGGGCAGTGTCATCGAACTCCTGATCTTGCAGGCCCTCGCCTTCCAGGGGATGGCGCAACCCGGTCTGGATAACCTCGCGGCGGCGCTTGCGTCGCTGGAACGCGCTCTGAGGCTGGCTGAGCCAGAGGGATACATCCGCCTGTTCATAGACGAGGGGCCGCCCATGGCGCAGCTGCTTCGCGAGGCTGCCCGGCGTGAAATCCTGCCCGAATACACCGCAACCCTGTTGGGGGCATTTCAGGCTGAGCCACTCGCCCGCGCCAGCGGCGAGTCGCGGGCCGCTTCGCCAGCCAAGGTTGCGCCGGCGAAATCGACGACAGGCGTCCTGGTCGAACCGCTCAGCGAGCGTGAGCTTGACGTGCTTCGCCTGTTTGACACCGATCTCTCCGGCCCAGAAATCGCCGGGGAACTCGTGATCGCTTTAAGCACGGTTCGCACCCATACCAAGAGCATCTACAGCAAACTCAACGTCAATAATCGCCGGGCGGCTGTCAAACGGGCGGCTGAGTTGGGACTCCTATAAGTCCCACCCTCGCCTATCCCCACATCAATCCCCACATCGGGGGAAGACTTCTCCCCACATTCATCTGTATAGTGTCTTTAGTTAAGCAGCGAGGCCGGATGTCAATGGTTGACACGACTCCTGCGGTTCAAAAAGGAGACAAGCAGATGAACACCATAGGAAAGGTTTCGAGCAAGGAAAGTCGAACGAAGGTAACCACAGCGACGCTCACTCGTTGGGCAGGTCTATCCGCCCTGGTCGCCGGGCTTTGCGCCATCGTCCTGGGAATATTCCATCCGGTCAACGTTCCCTCATCCGTCATCACGGCCACCTGGGCCAACGTCCACATTTTCGCCATTGTCATGGGCTTCTTTGGCCTGTTTGGCATGGCCGGCCTCTATGCCCGGCAGGCGGAAAAGGTCGGTTGGCTGGGTCTGATTGGTTTTATCCTGTTTAGCGTCTGGCTGGTGCTCGTCATAGGCTTTTCCTTCGTGGAAGCGTTCATCTTGCCGCGTCTGGCCGTCGAGTCCCCCGCGTTTGTGGCAGGCATCCTGGGGATGTTTACTGGCGCTGCCAGTGAGATTGACCTCGGCGTCCTCCCCTTGATTTGGAAGGCATCCGGGCCTATGTACATCCTCGGCCCCCTGTTGTTCGCCATCGCCACGTTCCGCGCCAACATCCTGCCGCGCGGGGCGGCCGCTCTGCTGGCGGTCGGGGCTGCGCTGACCCCCGTAGCGGCACTGTTCCCACCCGCCTATGAACCGAAGGTGATGATACCGGTGGGGCTGGGTCTGGCCTGGCTGGGCTACGCGCTCTTTTCCGAACGCCGCGCGAAGACAGCGGTCGCCTTGCCTGAGCAGCGAATCGCCACCCCGGAACCGAGCAAGGTCGCCTGAAGTTCGTAGTCAGGCAATTCATCGCCGTTCTTCCCTTCCTCGTGCGAGGAACGGCAATGAATTGCCTGACTACGAACCGGACACGGCCGCCCACTGGTCAGGTCTGTTCATAACCATCCCTAAGGAGTGAAAGATGAAAACGAATGTTTACCGTAACGACGCCATCGCCGATAAGCCGCGGGCAACCAAAGCGCGATCGAGAAGCATCTCGCTGGCGGCGGGCGTGCTCTATCTGCTGACCTTCATCTCGATCCCAATTGTTACTCTCTACGCTCCGGTGCACGATCCGAACTACATCATCGGCTCCGGCCCGGACACCGGCATCGTCTTCGGCGGCATCCTGGAGATCATCGTGGCGCTCGCCGGCATCGGCACCGCGGTCGCGCTGTACCCGGCGGTCAAGCGGCAGAACGAAAGCTTTGCGCTGGGCTTCGTCGGCACGCGGATCCTGGAAGCCAGCACCATCTTCGCCGGCGTTGTCAGCCTCATGACAATGGTAACCTTACGCCAGTCCGGGGCCGGCGCCGACGCATTGCTCACCGGGCGGGCGCTGCTGGCCATGTATGACTGGTTCCACCTTGGCCAGACCCTCATGCCGGCCGCCAACGCCGTGCTGTTGGGCTCCCTGCTGTACCAATCGCGCCTCGTCCCGCGGGTTCTGCCCGTGCTGGGATTTATTGCCGCCCCCCTGCTCGTTGCCAACACAATTCTCCTCATGTTCGGCATCTCCGGGCCGCTCTTGACACTGACTACGCTGGGTGTTCTGCCCATCGCGATATGGGAGTTTTCGCTGGGCGTCTGGCTGGTCGTCAAAGGATTCAAACCCACGGCCATCACCGCTGAGCTGGATCAAACGACACCTAACACGCGCGTGGACGCGGCCTAAGCAGACAATCAGGATAGGGGCAAGATTTCAGCCCGCTTGAATAGCCATAATACGCAAGGAGGATCATCTCATGAAAGCGATTGTAGCCAGCAAATTCGGAGGCCCGGAAGTACTTCACCTTCGAGAGGTTGAAAAACCCATGCCCAAAGAGAAGGAAATCCTCGTCAAAGTGCATGCGACCACCGTCTCGGCCGGGGACATCCGCATGCGCAGCCTGAACGTACCGCTGCTGTTCTGGCTGCCCGCGCGAATGACGCTGGGCTTCACCAAACCAAAACATCCCATCTATGGCATGGAACTCGCCGGTGAAGTGGAAGCCATCGGCCAGGCTGTCACCCGGTTCAGGGTGGGGGAACCCGTGTTTGCCTCAACCCTGGCCGAGAATTTTGGCGGGTATGCGGAATACAAATGCCTGTCCGAAACCGGGCTGGTCTTGACCAAACCGCACAATATGACCTATGAGGAAGCCGCCGCTGTTCCCGTTGGCGGTCCGACAGCGCTGCGCCTGCTTCGCAAAGGAAACATTCGGAGCGGGCAAAAAGTCCTGATCTACGGCGCGTCGGGCAGTGTGGGGACGTACGCCGTCCAGATCGCCAAGACCTATGGCGCGGACGTGACCGCTGTGTGCAGTACGGCCAACGTGGACATGGTGAAATCGTTGGGGGCCGACCACGTTGTCGATTACACCAAGGAGGATTTTTCAGCCGGCGGCGCTCAGTACACAGCCATTTTTGACGCGGTCGGCAAATGCCCCAAATCACAACGCGCTAAAGCGCTCGCGCCGAACGGACTTTATGTGACGGTTGCCCGGCTCAACACCAAGCAAAGCATTGAGGAATTAACCGTCGTCAAAGAACTGATTGAGGCGGGCCAGCTCAACGCGGTGATCGACCGGCGCTATCCCTTGCAAGATATGGTTGAAGCGCACCGGTATGTAGGGAAAGGTCACAAAGCGGGGAATGTCGTCATCACGGTCGCATGAGACCGGGTAGGAGAATAGCGAGTTGTTGAACACAAGCGATCAAGATGGTCAGGCCGGCCACCCAACGATCTACCAAATCCGAGTCAAGAGTCATCTTGGTCGCCAATGGACGGACCGGTTTGAGGAGCTGAGCATCACGTTGGAAGCAGACGGTACGACGCTCCTCACCGGCCCGGTTGTCGACCAGGCCGCGCTGTATGGCATTTTGCGGAAGGTACGCGATCTGGGCCTCGTCCTGCTGGCGGTGAATCTCGTTGGCGCTGGCCCTCAAGATGCGTCAGACAACTAAGCGCTTACCAAAGACCTGACAGGTCTTTAGTTGGAGCATGAAAAACACCCCTGTCTCCAGGGGTGTTCGCCTAGCTTAGACCTTTTGTTGTCTATTGGGGCATATGCAGTTCCGCGGGCCGGAACTTATACCCATACACAATCATCCCCTCCGGCCCGTCCGTCCGCAGCTTGCGCGTGACCATCTCCACCGGCAGGCCGATGGCGACGTCCGCGAAATCCACGTCTGTCAGTTGGGCGGTGACCAGCGGGCCTTCCTCCAGCTTGACCAGGGCGATCACGTAGGGCGCGTTGTGCTCGAAGCCGGCCGGCGGGTCGTAGATCGTCGTGTACGAGTAGACCTCGCCGACGCCGGTGAAGGTGTAGAGTTCCTTGGCCGGCGCTTCGCATTCCAAACAAACGTCACGGGGCGGGAAGAGCTTCACCCCACAGTTGGGGCACACTTCGCCGACCAGGGCATACCGTTGCTGATTGAGACGCCAATGACGTGAAACTTCCATCTTTCTAACCTCTTTAGAAACCGGGTTGCTTCTGAGAACCTGGTTTCTAAATGTCAACCATCGCGCGGATTTGCGCGACCGTTGTAATTATCCCCCGCGCAACTCCCATTCTCTGCCAGCGCAAGGGGAAATACTGTCAAAAGCTATCAAGGTAGGGGGTAGGGGCTAGGGGCTAGGGGAAGAACGCCCCACATGAAGACTTTGTTCCCTGGAAACTGGCCCCTTTCTTCCCTAGTCCCTAGTCCCTAGCCCCTAGCCCCTAGTCCCTACTAAGCACGTGCGTGACCGCCGTCGCCCCCATGCCGCCCAAATTCTGGGCCAGGCCGGTGCGGGCGTTGGCGATCTGGCAGTCGCCGGCCTTGCCGCGCAACTGCTGGGTCAACTCCACCAGCTGGTAGACCCCCGTCGCGCCCATCGGGTTGCCGCGCGCCTTCAGGCCGCCGAACGTGCTGATGGGGATGCGCCCGTCGCGCCGGATGTGGCCGTCACGGGCCAGCGTCCAGCCCTCACCCCGCGCCGCGAAGCCGCACGCCTCCAGCGACAGCGCGGCCATGATGGTGAACGAGTCGTGCAGCTCGGCCACGTCGATCTCGTCGAGCGTCACCCCGGCCGCGGCCAGCGCCCGCTGCGCGCTGCGCTCGGCCGCGCTCAGCCACAACAGGTCGCGCCGGTCGTGCAGCGCCACCGCATCCGTCGCCAGCGCCGAGGCGGCCACGCGCACCGGTTGGGCCACCATGTCGGCCGCCCGCTCGCTGCTGGTGACCAGGATGGCCGCCGCCCCGTCGCCCGCCGGCGCTTCGTCGAACAGGCTCACCGGGTCGGCCACCATCGGCGCGGCGGCGAACGCCTCCGGCTTCAGGCGGTTGCGGTACATCGCCCGCGGGTTGGCCGCGCCGTTGGCGTGGGCGTTGACGCTGAAGCCGGCGAAGTCGGCCAGCGTCACGCCGTAGGTGTGCATGTAGCGGCGCATCAGCAGCGCCCCGGCCCCGCTGAGCGTCTGGCCGTGGATGGCCTCGTAGTCGGCGTCCAGCGAGGTCGCCAGCGCGGCCAGCACGGTCGCGCCCGTCTCGTCCGTCACCTTCTCCACACCGACGACCAGCGCCGTCTCCACCAGCCCGCTCTGCACGGCCAGCACCGCCTGGCGGAAGGCCGCGCCGCCGGAAGCGTCGGCCGCCTCGACCGTCATCGCCTCCACCCCGCGCAGCCCGGCAAAGTCGGCCACCAGCGCCCCCAGGTGGTTCTGGTTGCTCAGTTGCCCGGCCAGCATGTTGCCGACGTAGATGGCGTCCACCTGGTGGTGGTGCGCGTCATCCAGCGCCGCCTCGATGGCATACCACGCCAGGTGGCGAATCGAAGTCTCCCAATGTTCGCGGACATCCGTTTGTCCGATGCCGATGATGGAAACATTTGTCATGAGATCGTTTCCCACTAGCAAGGGATTAGGGGTTAGGGGCTAGGGACTAGGGATGAGCGCTCTTCCCTAGTCCCTAGCCCCTAACCCCTGGCCCCTAATTCATCTTCAGCTTTTCCCGATATCGCGAATACGTCGCGTAATCGATCAGCGTCCGGCGGGCGATGTAGGTTTCCGTGCTGGGGGCCAGGCCGCGCACGTCCGGCAGCCGCTCCGTCGTCACCAGGTCGAACGCATCGCTACCCGCGCCGGAGCCATAGCTGACCATCAGAATGCGGTCGCCCGGCTCGGCCACGTCCAGGATGGCCGTCAGCCCGATCATCGTCGAGCCAGAGTAGGTGTTGCCGATGCGCGGGCTGAGCAGCCCGGGCGCGATCTGCTTGTCGCTGAAGCCCAACAGCTTGGCGGCCCGCTGCGGGAACTTGGCGTTGGGCTGGTGGAAGACCGCCCAGCGGTAGTCGGCCGAGGTCGTGCCCAGCAGTTCCATCAGCCGCTCGGCCGCGCCCGTCACGTGCTTGAAGTAAGCCGGCTCGCCCGTGAAGCGGTCGCCGTGCGACGGGTAGTTGGCGTGCTCGCGCCGCCAGAAGTCGGGCGTGTCCGTCACGAAGGAGAAGGAGCCGCTGATGACGGCCACCGACTCATCGGCCGGGCCGAGCAGGATGGCCGCGCCGCCGGCCGCCGCCGTATACTCCAGCGCGTCGCCCGGCCGCCCCTGGGCCGTGTCCATGCCGATGCTGAGCGCGTATTTGGCCATGCCCGAGCCGACGAAGCCCATGGCCGCCTGCATCGCCTCCGTGCCCGCCTTGCAGGCGAACTCCCAGTCGGCGGCCTGCGTCGTCGGCACGGCCCCGATGGCCTCAGCCACGATGGTGCTGCTCGGCTTCACGGCGTAGGGGTGGCTCTCGCTGCCCACCCACACGGCGCGAATCTCCCGCGGGTCGATCTGCGCCCGTTGCAGCGCGTCGCGGGCCGCCTCGATCGACATGGTCACCACGTCCTCATCCAGGCCGTTGACCGCCTTCTCATCGATGGGCGTGCCGCCCGTGCCGCCCTTCCACATGCGCGACACCTCGGTCGCCGGCAGCCGGTAGCGCGGCACATAGGCCCCATATCCCACAATCCCCACCGGCCGATCCGGCCGCAATAATCCGTCTTTCGGATCGTAATCGCTCATAAGTCCTCGTCTACAGTCATATTCAAGCAGGGGTGCAGGGGGGCGGGGGCGCAGGGGTGATCGCCCCTGCTCCCTTTCTCCCCTGCTCCCCCGCGCTCAATTCGCAATTAACTCCCGCGCCCGCTCGACGCGGACGTTACCCTCGGCTACTAATCGGTCGGCGATGGCCTGCACGTCCGCCTCGCTGGCCCCGGCGGCCAGGGCCACCTGCCGGGCGTGGAGCCGCATGTGCCCCTTCTGGATGCCGTGCGTCGCCAGGGCCTTGATGGCCGCCAGATTCTGCGCCAGCCCGACACAGGCCAGCACCCGCGCCAGCTCGCCGGCCGACTCCACTGCCAGCAGCTTCATCGCCGCTCGCGCCGTGGGGTGCACCTTCGTCGCCCCGCCGACCGTGCCCACGGCCATCGGCAGGGTGATCGACCCGAACAGGTCGCCGTTCTCGTCCACGTGCCAATCGGTCAGCGCCGTGTAGCGCCCGGTGCGCGCCGCGTAGGAGTGCGCCCCGGCCTCAATGGCCCGCCAGTCGTTGCCCGTGGCGATGCACACGGCGTCGATGCCGTTCATGATGCCCTTGTTGTGCGTCGCCGCGCGGTAGGGGTCAACCACGGCGAAGGCGTTGGCCTCCATGACCAGTCGCGCCACGTCCCGGCCGGGGATGTCTGGCACGGCCAGTGCGTCCTGGGGGATGGTGCAGCGGGCCGTCGCCGTGCGCCGGTCGGCCAGGTTGGACAGGATGCGCAGCACCACCCGGCCGCCGGTCAGTTCGGCCACGCGCGGGGCGATGGCCTCCAGCGTGGTGTTGATGGTGTTCGCGCCCATGGCGTCGCGGGTGTCGTAGAGCAGGTGGACGACCAGCATCGGCCCCACCGGCGTGTCGGGGAAGGGCCGCGCCTCCACGTCGCGCGCGCCGCCGCCGTAGCGGATGACGCTCTCGCCGTACTGGTCGGCCAGGGCCATCAGTTCCGCCCGCGCCCCCAGCACCGCCCGGCAGGCCGCGTCCAGGTCGGGCATGTCGAGCACCTGAATCTGGCCGATCATGACCGGCTCCGATGACTCGGCCTGGAAGCCGCCGCCGGCGCGAATCTGGCGCGCGGCGTTGCTGATGGCGGCCAGCACGCTCGGCTCCTCGACGGCCATGGGGATGAGGTAGTCGTGGCCGTTGATGAGGAAGTTGGCGGCCACCCCCAGCGGCAGGGCATATGTGCCCACCACGTTCTCGATCATCAGGTCGGCCTGGGCCGGCTGCAAGCCGCCCGGCCCGGCCAGCGCGGCCCGCTCGTCCTCGTTCAGCCCGGCCCACTCGGCCACTACCGCCACTCGCTCGGCGAGCGACTGCTTGTAGAAGCCGGGTAGGCGCGATGATTTCACTGTCGCGGCAACGTTATTTCCCATGTGTCTTATCCCTATGGCTATAACTCAATCTGGGGTCTATCGTTTCGGGACTATAGCGCCGGAATGCTGTCAAAATCTATCAATTAGGGGCTAGGGGATAGGGGTTAGGGGCTAGGGGCCAGGGGATAGGGGCTAGGGGATAGGGATAAGGGGCCGGGGAAGCGCGTTCGTCCCTAGCCCCTCTCTTCCCTAGTCCCTAATTGTCAATTCCCCCCACCTCAGGTAGCATACGGCCACCATGAAACGTTCCGCGACCGCGACGATCCTGATCCTGATCATGCTCTTGCTGGTCGTCGCCGCCGGCTTCGTCTTTCTCTTCCAGGCCGAGTTGCGCTTCCGCGACCAGCTGCGCGCCCTGACGGCCGACAACGACACCCTGCGCGCCGCCCAGGCCGACGCCGAGCTGGAGCTGGCCGGCGTCCAGGCCACCCGCGACGCCACCGCCGCTGCCCTGGCTACCGCCCAGCACGAGAGCGTCCTGTTAGAAGGCCAGCTGGTCGATAGCCAGCAGTCGGTGGACGCCCTGACCGAACAGATGGAGCAACTGACGGACGAGATGGACGGGCTGAAAGCGGAAATGGCCGAACTGGAAGGGGAGACCCAATCCCAACCGCCCGTGGTGCGCATCGTGGCCCCGCTCGACGAGGCCACTCTGCCCCTCGGCCAGCCGGTGGAGATCGTCCTCGTCGCCAGCGACGCTACCGGGCTGACCAGCCTGACGCTGGAGGTGGACGGCGCGCGCTTCACCAGCTACCCCATCGACGGCGACCGCCTCTACACCCGCACCCTCAACTGGCCCGCCCCGGCCACCGCGGGCGACCACACCTTCACCGCCACCGCCGTCAACCTCAACGGCATCCGCAGCGAGGAGCAGGCTATCACCGTGCTGCTGCGCGACACCGAGGCCGAGAACGCCGCCGTGCGCGCCGCCGTGGAGGCCAACGTCAGCGCGTTGCGCGGTCTGGAGCCGCTGGAACCCATCGCCCCCGTCGTGCTGACCCGCGACGAGTTGCGCGACCGCGTCACCGCCGACTTCGCCGCCGACGTCACCGCCGAGGAGACCCGCGCCGACGTGTTGGCTCTCAGCGCCTTCGACTTTATGGCCCCCGACTACGACCTGTACGGCGCGCAGGTGCGCTTGCAGAGCGAGGGCATCCTGGGCTTCTACGACCCGGAGACGGCCGAGTTCGTCGTCGTCAACGACGGCGCGCTGCTCGACCCGGAGGCGCAGTGGACCCACGCCCACGAGTTCGTCCACGCCCTGCAAGACCAGCACTACCAGCTCGACGACCTCTCCGACGAGTCGCTCGACTCCGAGGCCCGCGCCGCCGTCCGCGCCCTGGCCGAGGGGGAGGCCGAATTGGTGCAATACCTCTACCTCTTTCAGGGGGAGTACTTCACCGAGGAGGAGGCCGGGGCCATCCTGAGCGGCGGCGAGGAGGCGGACGGCGACTTTCTGAGCGACCTCCCGCCCGTGCTGGTCAGCGACCTGGCCTTCCCCTATACCAGCGGCGTGGAGTTCGTGGCTGACCTGTACCGCGAGGACGGGTTCGCGGCCATTGACGCCGCCTGGGCGAACCCGCCGCGCTCGACGGAGCAGATCCTGCACCCCGACCGCTACCGGGCCGGCGACGCGCCGCAACTCGTCGCCCTGGCTCCCCTGACGGACACGCTGGGCGTGGGCTGGGAGCAGATCGATGAGGACATCCTGGGCGAGTTCTACCTGCGCCAATATCTGGGCCAGCAGCTAGAGGAGGCGGCTGTCGAGCGCGCCGCGACGGGCTGGGGCGGCGACCGCTACGCCGTTTACGCCAACGAGGAAAGCGGCGGGCTGGTGATGGTGCTGCAACTGGTGTGGGACACGCCGGCCGACGCGGAGGAGTTCGCCGCGGCCTACCCGCTCTACCCCGCCGCGCGCCACGACGCCGAGCCGCAGCCGCAGGCCGACGGCAGCACGTGCTGGGTGGGGGAGGAAGTCATCTGCTTCCGGCACAGCGAGGGGGTCTCGCTCATCGTCCGCGCCCCAGACAGCGCCACCGCCGCGAGGGTGCTGGCAGCGACGGGGAGTTAAGAGGCTGACGCAAAGAACGCAAAGAAAAGAATCTTTCTTCGCTTTGCGTTCTTTGCGTCTTTGCGTGAAATGCTTCTTTAGCGCTTATGCCGGAGAGGAGGCAGGGCGGGCGCTTCGGGCTGTTGGGTGGGTTGGCGCTTGCGGGTGCGGCGGCGGGAGTCGTTGGCCGCCTGGCGGATGAGGTACTGCATGGAGGCCAGGAAGTGGTCATCGAAGCAGCGAAAGCCGCAGATGTCGCACACGTAGGCCGGCGCGTCGGGCATCACCATCATCTGCTTGCCCAGCTTGACCAGATAGGGCGCGGCGATCAACCGGTAGCGCCCCACCCCGCATTCGTCGCATCTCCATTGAGTCACTGGGTTATCTCCTGGCTTCGGCAACAATGTTCACCCCCGCGCTGGCCCCGATACGGCTGGCTCCGGCCTCGATCATGGCCAGGGCATCGGCCAATGTCCGAATGCCCCCGGCCGCTTTCACGCCCACGTCCGGCCCGACGACGCGGCGCATCAGGGCCACGTCGGCCGCCGTCGCGCCGCCCGGCCCAAAGCCGGTGGACGTTTTCACGTAATCGGCCCCCGCGGCCACGGACAGGACGCAGGCGGCTACCTTCTCTTCGTCGCTCAATAGCGCGGCCTCGATGATGACCTTCACCAACGCGCCGGCGGCGTGGGCCGCGGCACACACGGCGGCCACGTCATCGTAGACCGTCTGGTATTCCCCGCCCTTCAGCGCGCCGATGGCGATGACCATGTCGATCTCGGTCGCGCCATCCAGCAGGGCCTGGTTCGTCTCGAACGCCTTGACCGCGGCCGGCGTCGCGCCCAGCGGGAAGCCGACGACGGTGCAGACGGGCACGCCGGAGCCGTCCAACAGTCCGGCCGACAGCGCCACGTAGCTGGGGTTGACGCACACCGAGGCGAAGTGGTGCGCGGCGGCTTCGGCGCACAGCTGGCGGACCTGGGCCGCCGTCGCTTCGGGCTTCAGCAGGGTGTGGTCGATGTAGGCGGCGATAACGGCCGGATCGCGTGGATCGCCCTTAGAAACCGAGTTTCTCGGAAGAAGCTCGGTTTCTACGCGGGTCACTGCCGCCAGCACCCGCGCGGAAACCTCATCGATCATCCGCTCGGTTGCCGTTGTCGCCGCTATTTCCGTCATCATTGGTCTATTCTGAGGCACTGGATCGCTCAATCGCGTCACAGGGATAATAACATGATCAGGGGCCAAGGGCCAGGGAAGAAGCGCTCTTCCGTAGTCCCTGGCCCCTAGAAATCGTAGTGGGGCACGCGCGTCCACTCGCTGGGCGGCCAGTAGACCAGCAGCGCCTTGCCCAGGATGTGGTCTTCCGGCAGGAAGCCCCAGGCGTGCGAGTCGCTGGAGTTGTTGCGGTTGTCGCCCAGCACGAAGTATTGCCCCTCCGGCACGACCCAACTGCTGTTGTAGGTCGGCGGGGCCTGGATGTAAGGCTCGGTCAGGGCCACGCCGTTGACGCTCACGACGCCGTTCTCGATCGCCACCGTGTCGCCGGGCAGGCCGATGACGCGCTTGATGAGGTTCAGCTCGCTGCGCGGGTGGCGGAAGACGATGATGTCGCCCCGCTCCGGCTCGTCCAGCTGGTAGGCGAAGTTGCTGATGATCAGGTACTCGCCGTTGAGCAGGGTGGGGTTCATGCTGTTGCCGTCGATGCGGTAGCGGCCGACCAGGCTGTTGACGATCCAGAAGATGAAGAAGGTCAGCAGCAGTGTCTCGATGATCTCGCGGATGAAGGCGGAGGTGGGGCGGCGGCGCTGCGCCACTGCCTCCGCGGGCAGCGCGTCCTCCGCCGGCGTTGTCGTTTGTTCGGCCACAGTCATGGGTGTCATCTCGTACGGGAACCCCCTCAAGGGAGGCGAATCCGCCGTGATGATAACCGCCGCGCCGCCCCGGCGCAACACCTGCGCCGTTTCCTAAACGCGCTATAATGTGGCCCAGATGGCAACCTCGATGGGCTTTCCCACCTGGACTCTATGGGGCATGGGGCTGTCGGCCCTGGGTGCGCTAGTCGCCATCGCCCTGGCGCTGTTGGCCCAATCCCCCCGCATGTTGACCCGCCTCAACCTGACCGGCCAGCGGCTCGATCTGCGGGCCAAGGCGTTCACCGGCTATGGGCTGGCCCTGTTGCTGCTGGCGATGGGCTTCTTCGCGGCCGGCGTGCCCCTCAGCGCGGAAGACCGCGCCGCCCTGGCCGAGGCGGGCGATGAGACCGCCATCACCCTGCTGTCGCCGGGGCCGGGCCGCGAATTCACCACAGCCGACACGATTCACTTCGACTGGTTCTGGCCGGTCGCGCCGGAGGCGGGCCAGCAGTTCGTGGTCTACCTGAGCGACGGGGCGCGGGAGTATATGCTGGGCTTCGTCGACGAGCCTAACAACGGCGCGGCCTACCGGCTGGCGATGTCGGGCCAGGAACTGCCCGCCGCCGGCGACGACCTGACGTGGTGGGTGCGGCTGGAGTCGACCGGCGGCGAGACGCTGGC
>NZ_JAYRVJ010000537.1:0-8337 GCF_041918635.1 Promineifilum sp. (SeqCode) | reverse complement strand
TTCACCAACGTCCATTCCGTCGTCGTAGACCCCAAGCATTTCAACCCCCAATCGTTCATCGACTTTCACGGCGACGTCTGTGTCATCCCGCCCAACTCCTTTGTCCTGGCCCAGACGGTTGAGTACTTCCGCATCCCGCGCGAGGTGATCACCCTCTGCGTCGGCAAGAGCACCTACGCTCGTTGCGGGCTGATCGTCAACGTCACGCCATTCGAGCCGGAGTGGGAGGGCTACGTCACGCTGGAAATCTCCAACACCACGCCCCTGCCGGCCCGCGTCTATGCCAACGAAGGCATCGCCCAGGTGGTCTTCTTCCAGTCCGATCAGGTCTGCGAAGTATCCTACGCCGATCGCAAGGGGAAGTATCAGCACCAGCAGAGTATTGTGTTGCCGCGCATTTGATGTCGTTCGTAGTCAGGCAATTCAGTGCCGTTCTTCCCTCCTGCCTGAAGAACGGCAATGAATTGCCTGACTACGAGCCGGGGCGGCGATTTTGGCGCGCTGGCCGTCAACCGCTATAATGTAGAGGCCAATGGTGGAGTCGCGCCGGATGCACCGCCGTTGCCGCCGTTATCATGAACCTGGCCGAAGAGGGCGCTTAGCTCAGTTGGTTAGAGCGCTTCGTTTACACCGAAGAAGTCGGGGGTTCGAGTCCCTCAGCGCCCACTGCCCGTTCAGAAACCGGGTTTCCTCAGAAGAAACTCGGTTTCTAAGTTTGGCCGAGAGGCCCTTTTGTGATAAAAAGCACAACTACAGTGATGGTCGGCGTCGCTTCTTGGCGCACACGTAAGCGCCGCCGGTCAGACACTATTGGACGAATTTAGCGAAGCAGGAGAGTAGCCACATGGCGAGTCAAGCGGCAACAGTTGACGCCGGAGCCACGGGAACGGGCGTCAGCCGGCGCGAGTTCCTTTACTACATCTGGGGAGCCTCTATCGCTCTGGTCACCCTGCAAGGGGCCGGGCTTCTCCTATGGTTCCTGATTCCCCGCTTCCGCGAAGGCGAGTTCGGCGGCACGTTCACCATCGACATCGCGGAACTGCCCGAAGTCAACGCCTCGCCTATCAACTTCCCTGACGGCCGTTTCTGGCTGGTCAATCTCGACAGCACCCAGCCCAACGAGTTGATGTATCAGGCTCAGGACGAGTCGAACCCCATCCAGGGCGTGGCCGCCATCTACAAGGTCTGCACTCATCTGGGCTGCATCTACTCCTGGACGCCGGCCAACAACCGCTTCGAATGCCCCTGCCACGGCTCCAAGTACCGGCTGGACGGCCGCCGCGTCGAGTCGCCGGCCCCGCGCTCGCTGGACCGTTTCCTGCTCCAGGCCATCGCCGACGATGAGTCGACCGTGCTGGCCGAGGCGACGCTTGACGGCGATTTCTACCAGCCGCTCCCGCTGCCCGAGGGGACGGCCTTTCTGCGGGTGGACACCGGCAGCCGCAAGGACGGCCCGTCGCTGCCCTTGCTGTGCGACTTCCAGGGTAACTGCCCCTAATCAATTAGGAATTGGGAATTACGAATTAGGAATCTCCCAAGCGTGCGGTTCCTAACCTCCAGAATTCCTAATTCCTAATTCGTAATTCCTAATTATTCTGAAGGAGTTGTTATGGCTACATTCGTCGAACAAGTCCGCGAAATGGGGATCAAGCAGGCTGTTCTGACCAAGGCCGACGAAGTCATCGAGCGGGCCACGGCCGGGCTGAACATCAACGACATCCGGGGCGCGCTGCGCGGCGACGAACCACGCCGGCCCAACCCCCGGCTGCGCCCCCACGCCGACGGCTTCTGGCTCCACATTCGTCCCAGCTTCTACCATACCGGCGTCACCAACATCTATCCCACCTTCCGGCTGGGCTGGCTGTCCACTTTCATGCTGATCTGGGAAACCATCACCGGCCTGATCCTGATGGTCTTCTACACCCCCAGCCCGCTGGTCGCCTACAGCAACATGTGGAACATCCTCGGCAACGTGCCGCTGGGCCAGTTGTTCCGCAACATGCACCGCCTGGGCGCGGAGGTCATGGTGCTGGTGGTCGCCCTGCACATGCTGCGAACGTTCGTCACCGGCAGCTACAAAAAGCCGCGCCAGTTCACCTGGGTCACGGGCATGTTGCTGTTGGTCTTCACCATCTTCCTGAGCTTCAGCGGCTACTTGCTGCCGTGGGATCAGTTGGCCTACTGGGCGTTGACGGTCTTCATCAGCGGCGGCGCGGCGGCACCGGCCCCCGCCTTCGTCAATGACACCGTCCTGCTGGTGCTGCAAGGCGGCCCGGCGCTGGGCGCGAACGGCCTGCTGCGCTGGTATCTGCTGCACGTCCTGCTGCTGCCGCTGCTGGCCGGCATCTTCTTCTTCGTTCACTACTACAAGGTCGTCCTGTACGGCATCTCCCTGCCCCCCGGCCGCGAGGAAGTGGGCGAAGACACGGCCAAGCGCGTGCCCAAGGACGAGCGCACCTACTTCATCCCCGACATCCTGACCAGCGAACTAATGTGGTCGGCGCTGGCGACGCTGTTCCTGGTGGCCGGCTCGCTCTGGCTGTGGGACGCGCCTTTGGAGACGCACGCCGACCCGGTCGTGACGCCGCTCCACGTCGTCGCCCCGTGGTATCTCTCCTGGTCGCAAGGCTGGCTAAAGCTGGCCGACAAGACGCTCGTCGTCGGCTTCATCCCGCTGTTGCTGGTGGCCTTCATCGTCATGCCCTACGTCGAGGTGGGCAAGAGCCGCCGCTACGCCGACCGCCGCATCGGCCTGACTGTGGCCATGCTCTTCATCGCCTTCATGCTCGTCTCCAACTGGATGGGCTCACCGGAGTTCCGCGTCGCCTCCTCACCCGACCGGGAGGTCAGCATCCACCTGCTGCCGGAAGAGGGGCCGGGGGGCCTGAAGGGCATCCCCTTCGAGCACATGACGCCGGGCGTCTACACCCCCGGCCAGGTGGTCGACGGCAATCCCTTCCTGACCCGCGGCCTGGAGCTGTTCGAGCACGCCCTGGCTGAGCAGAGCTGCACCTTGACCGGCAACGAGATGTGGACGGAGTGCACCGTCTCGCAGTTGGAGAGTGGCGCCAAGCGCTTCGCCAACGGCTTCACCAGCGACGCCATGCCTGACCCCATCGCCAAGCTGACCATCACCGACGTTCAGCCCAATCTGCGGCAGATGACGCTTACCTATGAGGTCGCCAACCCGGACAACCCGGACGAGATGCTCATTGACACCAGTTGGGCGGCCTTCCGGCACGCCAACTCGAACTACGAAGAGGAATGCCGGTTCCTGAACAAGTCCTGCGCGACTGACTAGCGGAAGAAAAATCCGCAGATTACGCAGATTATGCAGATTTTTCAGCAAGGATAGATGACCGATGCAGCTAAAAATCGCCATTGGAACCATCGCCTTCATGCTCGCCATGATGGTCTTCGGCTATGCGGCGTTGCGCGAGCCGGCGCGCCTGGGACGTTTCATCAACGCTGAACTCGGTCGCTCGATCGAGGCCGGCGGCAACATCTTCGCCAACAATTGTACGACCTGCCACGGCATCGACGGAACCGCGCAGGAGTGCTACGACTCCTCCGGCAACCAGATCGCCTGCCAGGGCTTGCCGCTGAACTACAACGCTCTGCTGTGCGGCGACAAGTCACAGCGGATGACTGATATGGGTTGGCAGGGCACGAAGCGCAACTACGTCCTGTCCGTCGTCTCCGTCGGCCGCGGCGCGATCATGCCCGCCTGGGCGGAGCAGTTCGGCGGCCCCCTGCGCCCCGACCAGGTGGAGAACGTCACTAACTTCGTGCTGAACTGGGAGAGCGAGACGCTGTGCGCCGCGCCCGTGGTCACTTACGATTGGCCGGAGACGGCCGAGGAGTTCCTGGCCCGCACTGACGAAGTGCAGCCCGGCGACGCCACCCGCGGCGCGGAGCTGTATAGCGTCACCTACGGCTGCCAGGCGTGCCACGGCTCACTGGACGGCGCGGCCCCGGCGGCTATCGGCCCATCGCTGGTGAACATCGAGACCGACGGCGCGACCCGCGTTGAGGGCATGGACGCCCTTCAGTACGTGTACCACTCGATCCTGTTCCCGAGCGACCACATCGCGCCGGAATGCCCGACCGGCCCGTGCGCCGGCCCGCCCAGCGCCATGCCGGCGAACTTCGGCGCGCGCATGGGCGAAGCGCCGCAGGACATGGCCGACATCCTGGCCGCCTTGTTGGGAGAGTAGCGTTCAACCTGTAGAGACGTTCCGCCGGAACGTCTCTACCCATCAAAAAGCGGCCCACCTTGTGGACAAGGTGGGCCGCTTTTTGGATCGCCGCCGTCCTGGCGGCAGGTGGCTAACCGATGAAGGGCTGGCGGGACGCCGGCCATCGGGTTTGTCGGATAGTGTGCCGCCGTCCTCTTACTCCAATTCCAGCACCAGCGGCGCGGCCACCAACCCTTTCAATCCATCGCTATCTTCAAAGACGGCGGTGATGGTGTTGATGCCCCCCTCAGCCATCGACCGGCTCAGCAAGATCGGCACGTCCACCGCCTCCCCCGACCCCACAACGGCCGTATACTCGCGGGCGATGAGGGCGCTGTTGGCCTCGAACGGGTCCAGGTCGAACCCGTCATCCGGTAGGCCCTCGGTGAACAGCCCGCCCTCCACCACCAGCACGACTACCGACCGCCCGGCCGGCCCCGTCACGCGCACCGTCTGGTTGGGCGCGCTGACCGTCATTGGCGCGGTGATGCCCGGTATCGCAATCACGGGCAGTTCCGGCGCGCCGGCCCGCAACGCCACCACCGCGCCACTGCCCGCGCCCGCGTCCGGCCGCCGGTAGACCTGGTTGGTCAGCGTCGCGCCGTCGCTGAAGGTAGCCGTCACTGTCGCGCCGACCAACTCCAGCCCGCCGACGCTGCCCGACTCGGCCGGGCCGGGCGCGCCGACGCCCTGGATGCTCGTCGGGTCAATGTCGACCGAGAACTTGAAGCGGTCGCCGCGGTCGAAGCCGCCGAAGCGGAGTAGCAGCACCTCATAGCCGCCGTCATGAGCCACTTCATAAGACCAGCCGGACAGGCTCATGCCGGACTCCTGGTCGCGAGCCACGTCCTTGGCCACGGTGTCGCCGGCCTTGCCATGGGGGTCAAAGACCACGTCGGGCAGGATGGCCGTGCCCAGATCGATGCGCAGTTGCGTCAGGCGCTGGCCGCTGAGCGACTGATTCTCGACGATGAAAGAGCCGCTGTTGAACGTGCTGGCGTTGATCGCCGCGTTGGGCGTGATAGTCAGCAGCGCGGCGGCGTTGGAAGGTGTCTGCGTTGGCGCGAGGGCGCGCACAAACGGCAGATAACCGAAAGATACCGGCGTGATGGCCGGCGCGGCGCCCTCGGAACGGGCCACGCCGGCCGGCAACCCGGCCAGCGCGAGGGCCGCCAGGAGCAACAGCCCGAGCAAGGCGGGCGCGATGAGTGGGCGGTGTTTGTCTTTCATGATGGGGTCTCGATAGTCTCACCAGTGGGCGGGCCGAAGCGGCGGGCGGCGCGCGCCTTGGCGCGGACGGCCTCTGTCTGGCGATCCTTGGGCGGCGCGTTCGATTCGAGCGCGGCCAGCAGCCGCTCCGCGACGCGGGCGATGTCGGCCACGGCCTCGTCGAACGCGGCCTGGTTGGCCCGCGACGGTTTGTTGAAGCCGCTGATCTTGCGCACGAATTGCAGCGAGGCGGCGCTGATCTCGTCCTCGGTGGCCGGCGGCTCGAAGTTGAAGAGCGGCTTGATGTTGCGGCACATATGGTGATCTCCTGTGGCTACCCGGCCGGCGGGATGTTCTGGTTGAGCCGGAAGAGGTTGGTCGGGTCATAACGCGCCTTGACCCCCGCCAGCCGCGCCCACGTCGCGCCGGGATAGGCGTCGTGGACGCGCGCCGCGCCCTCGTCCCTCAGGAAGCCAACGTAAGCGCTGCCCTCGTCCTGGCGCAGCGCGGCGGCGAAATCGGCGACCCACGCCTCGTGCGTCGCCCGCTCTTCCGGCCGTTCGTAGAACGCGACCAGATTCACCATGATCCGCCGCTGGCGGTGGGCAAAGGCCGTGGCCGCGACTGGCACACGGGCCACTGCCCCGCCCAGCACGCGCAGTTGCGCCACGGCAAACGACGCCGTCGCGCCGCGCAGGTGGTCAAGAATCGTCTCAGCCGTGTCCAAATCAAAAGTGTCAATGAACATCGAATGCGCCGTCGTCACCGGGTGATAGCCAGGTTCGTCTGGCAGAAAAGCTTCAGCGTAGGACACCGGCCGCACCAAGTCGGCGATGGGCGCGGCCAGCGCCCGGAAGGGGGCCAGGACGCGCTGGGCGTCCTCGACCGGGCCGGCGTAGGCCATCAAGGCCATAACGGCCAGCCGGCCATGCTGCTCCGGCGGCAGGAAAGGCATGGGCGGAGCGGGCATGACGCCGACGATAGTCGAGAGTTCTTCCGGCGCGGCGTCGGCCGCGGCGATGAACCCGGCGATCACCTCGGCCGTCGCCGGCAGGATGAGCGGGCCGCCGACGACTGCGCCAACCTCGTGCAACCGGAAGAGGAAGCGCGTCGCCACGCCGAAGTTACCGCCGCCGCCGCGAATGGCCCAAAAGAGGTCGGGGTGCGATTCGGCGTCGGCGCGCACGAGTTGGCCGTCGGCTGTCACCACATCGGCGGCCAGCAGGCTATCGATGGTCAGGCCGTACTTGCGGACGAGGTAGCCGACGCCGCCGCTCAGCGTGATGCCGCCAATGCCGACCGAGCCGGTGTCGCCGAACCCGGTCGCCAGGCCGTGGGGCGCGGTGGCCGCCGTGTATTCGGCGGCGGTCAGGCCCGTCTCGGCCCAGGCGGTGCGCTGCTCAACGTTGATGTCCAGCCGCTTCATGTCCGCCAGGTCAAGCACAATGCCGCCGTCAGAGACGCCATAGCCGGCCGGACTGTGACCGCCGCTGCGGACGGCCAGTTCCAGCCCCGTCTCGCGCGCCAGCGAGACGACGCGGGCCACGTCGGCGGCGTTGGCGACCCGAGCGATGGCCGCCGGCCGGCGGTCGATACCGCCGTGGTAGACGGTGCGCGCCGCGTCGTACTCCGCGTCGCCGGGGGCGATCACGCGGCCGTTCAGCTTTCGCAATTCAGCGAGCAAATTCAATTGAGTCATCACACGTGCTCCTTGTCAGATTTGGCTCTCGCAGCCAATCGACCCTCGCGGTGATGCAGCGCAATGAAATCACGGCCGTCCGGCTGTCCCGGTAGATTATGGTCCGTAATCCAGTACAATGCTGTATAGTCGGATACTTTAGCCGATGAGCGCGTCGGGGATGCTTACTTGCCGCTCATAGACAATTCCACAGCGTCATCAGCCAGGCGTACCCCGGCGGCGTCGAAGGCGGGCAGCCGTTGCCCTGTAGCCGGGTCGTAAAGGCCGACGCGCACCCGGTACGGCCCGGCCGGCGCGCCGAGCGGGATGACGACAACATGCTCATCCTCGATCTGCTCGCCGGCGCTCCAGATGGAAGTCGGATAACCGCCATTGCCCGGTGGGCCGTCGGCCTGGGCGACCAGCTCCCCCGCCTGGTCCAGCACGTGGACGAAAACGGTGTAGTCGCGCCCGTCCGGCTGCGTCGCCTCCCAGTAGAGCGTGACGGTCAGCGGCTCGCCCGGCCCAACCGCGTCGGGCATGAAATAGCCGAACAGACGGAAGCGACCATCGAAGTCGGCGGCCAGGGCGCGTGGCGGGTCGTAGCGCGCCGACGACGACGGGGCCAGTTTGAGCGTGTCCAGATACACCTCGTAGCCGGCTGGCGCGCCGTCGATAGTGACGGGCAGCGGCGATTCTGGCTCACCCTGCGGGTAGATCGTCACCAGCAGCGTCCCCAGGCCGGGCGTCGCGTCCGCGACCGGCGGCGGCAGGCGGTATACGTCGCGGAAAGCCCGCCCCGGCTCCCAAGCGAGCGTCGGGTAGCGGCCGGCATAGGGTGGCGTGTCTAAGCCCGTGGCCACCCTCCCGCCCGGATCGAGGATGCGCACGGCAACCGTGTAGCTCTCGGTCATGGGGCGTTCGCCCTGCCAGTACAGTGCCACTTCGACGGGTTGGCCGGGCACGGCGACGGCCGGCAGGTCATAGCCGCGCAACGCCATCCCTTCGCCGAATCGCACGTCGAGCGTATTGGGAAAGCCAACCGGCTCGGCCAGCGCCGGCGGCGGGGCATAGGCGGGGCGGATGACCAGCAGGGGCATGGCCGCGGCCCAAAACGCCAGCGCTCCTACCGCCCCCTTGGCTATCCACCGCCGCGGCGAGTCCAGTGCGGCCAACCCCTGCGCCATCAGCACGGCCAAGGCGGCGGCGACC
>NZ_JAYRVJ010000536.1:0-14232 GCF_041918635.1 Promineifilum sp. (SeqCode) | reverse complement strand
GGTGCTACTGGTGACCAGTTCCTCGCGGAGGGCGTCGATGGGCGGATTGGTGACCTGGGCGAACAGCTGGCGGAAGTAATGGTAGAGCAGTTGGGGCCGCTCCGACAGCGCCGCCACCGGCGTGTCGTCGCCCATCGAGCCAAGCGGTTCGACGCCGTCGCGGGCCATAGGGGCCAGGATCAGGCGCAGGTCTTCAAAGGTGTAGCCGAAGGCGTGCTGCCGCTGCGTCACCGTGTCGTGGTCGGGAACGATCTCCGGCCCGTCGGCGGGCAGCGCTTCCAGCGGCGTGAGGTGGGCATCGAGCCATTCGGCGTAGGGCCGGGCGGCGGCCAGGCGCGCCTTAAGCTCATCGTCGGCCACGATGCGCCCCGCGACCGTATCGATGAGCAGCATCCGGCCCGGCTCCAGCCGCCCCTTATACACCACCTGATCGGCCGGCACATCGAGCACGCCGACCTCGGAGGCCAGGATGACCCGGTCGTCGGCGGTGACGTAGTAGCGCGAGGGGCGCAGGCCGTTGCGGTCGAGCACCGCGCCGACCAGCGCGCCATCGGTGAAACCCATCGACGCCGGGCCGTCCCACGGCTCCATCAGGGCGCTGTGGTAGGCGTAGAAGGCCCGCGTCGCGGCGCTCATCTTGTCATGGCGCTCCCACGGCTCGGGGATCATCATCATGATCGCCTCGGGCAGCGTGCGGCCGGCCAGCGTCAGGAACTCCAGGGCGTTGTCGAACATGGCCGAGTCGGTGCCATCCTCATCAATGACGGGCAGCGCTTTGGCCAGATCGTCGCCGAACAAATCGGATTGGAAGAGGGCTTGCCGCGCCTTCATGGCGTTGACGTTGCCCTTGATGGTGTTGATTTCGCCGTTGTGAGCCAACAGGCGGTTGGGGTGGGCCCGCTTCCAGGCCGGAAACGTGTTCGTGGAGAAGCGGCTGTGGACGAGGGCGATGGCCGAGTCCAGTCGCGGATCGGCCAGATCGGGGAAGTAGTCGCGCACCTGCTCGGCCAGTAGCATCCCCTTGTAGACGAGTGTGCGGGCGGAGAGGCTGGCGATGTAGAAGACCTGCGCCCCATCGGAAGCGCACTCGATGTCCTTCTCGGCCAGCCGGCGGATGGTGAACAGCTGGCGCTCGAAGGCCAAGCCATCCGGATCGCTGGCGTCCTGCCGGCCGCGGCCGATGAAGACCTGCCGCATGACCGGCTCGCTGCGCAGCGCGGTCGCGCCCAGGTCGCGGTTGTCGGTGGGCACGTCGCGCCAGCCGAGGAGCGTCTGGCCCGCGGCGGCCACGATGGCGGCAAACTCGGCCTCGCATCGTTGGCGCAGGGCCGGGTCGCGCGGCACGAACAACATACCGACGCCATACTCGCCCGGCGGCGGCAACTGAAAGCCCAGGCGCCGCGCCTCGGCGGCGAAAAAGGCGTGGGGCAACTGAATAAGGATGCCGGCGCCGTCGCCGGTATTTGGCTCTGAGCCTCGCGCGCCGCGGTGGCTCATATTCTGTAGCACGGTCAGGGCATCCTGCACGATCGCGTGCGACCGCCGGCCCTTGATGTGGGCAACGAAGCCCGTGCCGCAGGCATCGTGTTCGTGGCGTGGATCGTAGAGGCCCTGCTGGTGGGGCATCTCATCGCCGGCCGGCTCCTGCGCCGGCGGCTGTTGTCGGTCCTCGCGCTGTCGGGAACGCTCCATGGTCTTTTTCTCCTCTCCCATTCCCAATCGACCTGCGTATAAGTGCTATTCCGGCGTTCACGATAAAATCGCCGCGCCTCTACTATTAATGTACAACCTAAAACACACCCCCCGGAAGAAGGGTGGGCCGTAGTGTAACGGCTTCGGCCCCATCTGTACTCAGGCAGTTTGTACGAATTCTCTCTGGTTATCTTCATGAGTTTTCGCGTCTTGACACACAGCGTCATCTGAGTATGATGGTGTCTTGTGAACACGCCGGGAAGCGACGCCCGGCGACAAAAGAATTATCTGTATCAGGCCAGGACGCCTCTCATCTCGCGGTTCGCGGGGTGGCGAGGCGTTGTTTCGTTGGTGGGACGAAATGCCTGGCCCCAATTAGGAGGAGAGATAATGAAACGGGATCTGCGGCAGTGGCGGCGGTTGGCGAACGTCGTGGTGATGTTCGCCTTGCTCTTGGTGTTCACGCGGACGGCGGCGGCGCAGGGGGAGCAGCCAGAGGTGAACGCCCTCGACACGGTTTGGGTACTCGTCGGCGCTTTCCTCGTTTTCTTCATGCAGGCCGGCTTCGGCTTCTTGGAAGCGGGTTTCGTCCGCTCCAAGAACGTGGTCAACATCATGGCCGAGAACTTCATGGATACCACCATCGCGACCCTCGGCTTCATCTTCTTCGGCTTCGGTCTGATGTTCGGCACGGGCAACGCCTTTTTCGGCAAGGAGTGGTTCTTCCTGCGCGGCATCCCCGAGGTGTTCCCCGGGACGACCCTTCCGACCTACGCTTTCTTCTTCTTCCAGTTCGCCTTCTGCGCGGCCGGCGGGGCCATTGCCTCCGGCATGATGGCCGAGCGCACCAACTTCAAAGCCGACATGCTCTATAGCATCGTCACGTCCAGCCTCATCTACCCCGTCTTCGGCCACTGGGTCTGGGGCGGCGGCTGGCTGGCGCAGTTGGGCTACGTGGACTTCGCCGGCTCGTCGGTCGTCCACATCGTCGGGGCGTGTATTGGTCTGGCGGGTACGCTGATGCTCGGCAAGCGGCGCGACAAGGTCTTCGGCCCCAGCATCCGCGGCCACAGCATCCCGCTGGCGGCGCTGGGCACGTTCATCCTGTGGTTCGGCTGGTTTGGCTTCAACCCCGCCAGCGTCCTCTCGGCCGAGCCGTTCAAGATCTCCCACGTCGTCATCACCACCGACTTCGCCGCCACGACCGGCGCGATCAGCGCCATCTTCCTGTCCTACTACTTCACCCGTAAATGGGACGTCAGCATGGCCTTCAACGGCGCGCTGGGCGGCCTGGTCGCCATCACCGGCGGCGCGCTGTTCGTCACGCCGATGTCGGCGCTGGTCATCGGGGCTATCGCCGGAGGCATCGCCTACTTCGGCGTCCAGCTGATGGAGAAGCTGCGCATCGATGACCCGGTCGGCGCGTTCCCGGTGCACGGCATGAACGGCATGTTTGGCATCCTGGCCGTGGGCATCTGGGGCACGGACGGCCTGGGGCTGCTCAGCGGCGGCGGCTTCACCCAGTTGGGCATCCAGGCATTGGGTATCGTGGCCTGCATTGCCTGGGCCTTCCCGATGGCGATGGGCCTGTTCTATCTGACCAAGCGCACTATCGGCCTGCGCGTCTCGCCGGAAGTGGAAGCCACCGGCCTCGACTTCCCGCAGCACGGGCTGGAGTCGTACCCCGAGTTCGACGGCATTGAACTGCGCGGCATTCAGGTTCGGGATTGGGGCGTGGACGTGCCCGCGCCCGCGCCGGCCGCCGACCGCGGCCAGTTGCTCGCCGGAGCGGGGGACTGAGCATGTCGCGCGTGACGTTTGCCTATCACCCCAACCCGGCTTGGGCCGAAGGTAGCCGGGAACCAAAGCTGTTGGCGGCGGTCGATTTGGCCGGGCACGGCACGATGGAGAAGATCGACCAACTGCCCATCTACGAGCACGCCACACGGCTGCCCGACGGCCGGGAGGCGCAGGTCTTCGGCGCGCTGCTGGCCGGCATCTCGCTGGAGCGCAATAGCCTGGCGGACCTGGAGACAGCCATCGATCACTATCTGGGCGTGCTGGTGCACTATGGCCGCTTGCCGGACTACGTCTTCCAGTTGGGCGAACGGGCCTGGCCTATCTATCGCCTGGAGGACAATCTCATCGCGCGCTTTCCGGGCAGCCGGACGTTCAGCGCCGGTTCCATCGGCGAGTTGCGCAACGAATTGGCCGACCACTTCAAGAAAGTGCGGGTCATAGACTATCGCAAGGAGATGACCGTTCTCTACCTGTCGCGCAACGACTTGCAGCCCTACGCGCCGGTATGCACCCTGCGCGCGCCCGGTCTGGCCGAGATTCCCGTCTTCCGCGACAAGGAAGAGACCGTTCATCTCTTCGCGCCGCTGAACGGCCGGCCGGTCGTCACGGCGCTCGACGACGGCGCGGGCATCCTGGCGCTGCCGGGCATTGTGGGCGACTACCTGGTGAAGCACGGCCGGCTGGCCGACGCCGGCGCGGTCGGCGTGCGCAAGTTGACGCCCGCGGCCTGGACGGTGGTGCAGCGCTTCCTGCACCCTTACAGCCGGCACTTCACTTACACCGACCGCTCGAATGGCGGCGCGCGGCGGGAAATACCGATCTACGTGGACGAGGCGCACGGCCAGTTGATCGCGGCGCGCACCAACCGCATGGGACGCGTGTCGCTGCACTTCGCGCCCGACATCCCGCAGCTACAGTACAAAGTCGGCGAGGAACTGACCGAGATCGGTAAGGTCGCCGTGCCCACCTACGTCACCGTGGGCGGGATCGAGGAAGTGGCCCATCTGGAGTACGTCGAGGGGCGCGGCGGCAGCAAGCTCACCCCTCTGGCGATCTAACGTAGAGCGATTTGGCAAATCGCCCTACAGTGAGGGGATAATAGTACAGAAACCCGTCAACTTCGACTATAATTGATCGTTTTGTAAGTCACTTGTGACCCGGTTCAATCGCACCCAGCGGGGGGAGCCGGGTCCTCAACATTCCGGTAGTCACATTTTGTGGAGGTTAGAAGGAACCATGACACCTAACGACGTTCAGAAATTCATCGAGGAAAAGGGCATCGAGGTCGTGGACGTGAAGTTCACCGACCTGTTCGGACAGTGGCAGCACTTCTCGCTGCCGATCGAGCACTTCAGCGCGGAAGATGCGTTCGAAGAGGGGCTTGGCTTCGACGGCTCCTCGATCCGCGGCTTCCAGAGCATTGAATCGAGCGACATGATCCTGATCTGCGACCCGAAGACGGCCGTCGTGGATCCCATCTGCGAGGCGCCGACGCTCAGCCTGGTCGGTGACGTGTACGACCCCATCAGCCGCGAGCCGTATTCGCGCGACCCGCGCTTTGTGGCCCGCAAGGCGGTGGAGTACATGAAGGGCACGGGCATCGCCGACACGGCCTACTTCGGGCCGGAGGCGGAGTTCTTCGTCTTCGACAAGGTGATGTATTCAGCCGGCGAATACTCGTCGGCCTATCAGGTGGACAGCGTGGAAGGGCCGTGGAACACCGGTATCTTCGGCTTCGGCCACTCGGTTCCCCACAAGCGCGGCTACTTCCCCGTCGCGCCGGTGGACACGCTCCAGGACTTGCGCTCGGAGATGGTGCGCACGCTCATCGACGCCGGCGTGGACATCGAGTTGCACCACCACGAAGTCGGCACGGCCGGTCAGTGCGAGATCGACATGCGCTTCGACAACTTGCTGAAGATGGCCGACAACGTCCAGATGTACAAGTACATCGTCAAGAACGTGGCCCAGAAACACGGCAAGACGGTCACCTTCATGCCCAAGCCCATTTACGCCGATAACGGTTCCGGCATGCACACGCATCAGAGCCTCTGGAAGAACGGTCAGCCGCTGTTCTTCGACGAGGGCGGCTACGCCGGACTGAGCCAGACCGCCTGTTGGTACATCGGCGGCATCCTGAAGCACATCAACGCCCTGCTGGCGATCTGCGCGCCGACGACCAACTCCTACCGCCGCCTGGTTCCGGGCTACGAGGCCCCCGTGGTAGTGGCCTACTCGGCCCGCAACCGTTCGGCGGCCATCCGCATCCCGATGTACTCCAAGTCGCCCAAGGCCAAGCGCATCGAGTTCCGCTGCCCCGACCCGGCGGCCAACCCGTACCTGGCCTTCGCCGCCATGCTCATGGCCGGCCTGGACGGCATCAAGAACCAGATCGAGCCGGGCGACCCGGCCGAGATGGATCTGTTCCACGACGAGAACATCAGCAAGGTGACGATGACCGTCGGCAAGCTGAACGAGGCGCTCGACGCGCTGGAGGCCGACCACGACTTCCTGCTGGAGGGCGGCGTATTCACCCAGGACGTGCTCGACGCGTACGTGAGCCATAAGCACGAGACGGAGATCGGCCCGGTCAGCCTGCGGCCGCACCCGTACGAGTTCCTGCTCTACTACGGCGTGTAAGAGTAAGAATCCGCAGATTACGAAGATTTAGCAGATTTTAGAAGAGGCTCACGCAAAGACCGCAAAGGATGCTAAGAACGCCAGAGAAGAATAATTCTTTGGCGTTCTTGGCGCTCTTAGCGTACTTTGCATGAGCTTCTTAATCTGCGAAATCTGCGGATTCTTCTTATCGGGGAGGGCCGACGGCGGTGTGGAAGCTCCAGGTGTAGGTCTGGCCGTTGGCGTCCACGCGAACGGCATAGGTCGAGTCGGGCAGCAGCGGCGTGTGGGGGATGATGACGATAGCGTCGCGCTGGTCGAGAATGAGGCGGGCCGACTGCTGCGTCCAGTCATCGGGGTGGGTGTAGCTCGTCTCGTCGAACTGGCAAAAGTCGATCGGCTGTCCGTCCCGGTAGAGCGCCGCGCCCGTCACGCGGGGGGTCAGGCTGCCATCGCCGATCTGCAAGATAACAGGCGCGCCGGTCGCTTGGCTATAGCCCGTGCAGTGGCTCAGAGCGGCGGGAAACTCCGGCAGCGAGTAGCGCAAGACCCAGGTCACGCTCCCATCGCCCGGCCACATGATGGGGAAGCTGACGCCCTCCGGCAGCGGCCCCCGGCCTCGCTCCACATCCAGCGTCGCCCCCACCCGCGTGATGACGCCGGCCGGATCGCGGTACTCCCCAAACCCCGTGGTCGCCAGTTGCGGATCGAGGAGGGGGATGGCGTGGAACGGCGCGGAGATCCAGTAGTTGAAAGCCCACTCGAACGGCGCGGAACTCAGGTTGCCGAGGGCGATGTTGCCGTGATCGGCGGCGGTGTTGCCGCTCTGGGTATAGTAAGGGTTACTCGCGTCTTCCTTGTGGCTCACCAGGCCCGTCAGCGTCATGTAGCGGCTGTGCAGGCCGCTCTCGGCCGACCAGGCGGTGTTTTCCACGAGCGGCGGCAACTTAGCCGCCGTGCGAAATAGATTCGCAAAGCGTAGCCAGTCCGGCCCAAGCGCCTCGACTGTCGGCGAGGGTAGCGGTTCCGGCGTGGGCGAGGGGGTATCGGTTGGCGCGGGGCTGGGCGTCGGCTCGGCTGTCGACGTCGCGGTGGGCGCTTCGGCCAGCGCGGCCGTGGGCGACGGCGTGGGGACGGGCGGCTCCTCGGTGGGCGAAGCCACGGCAGGCGAGGCGGTCGGCGTCATAGTCGCGGCCGGCGTGGCGCTGGCAGGCGCTTCGACCACAGCCGTTGGTTCGGCGACGGACGGCGAATCCCCTCGACTGCGCGCCAGCATGACTCCCAGAACCCCGTTCACCAGCAGCGACAGGCCCAACAAAGCGAGAAGTGTATTGCGTCCCATAGAGGCCCCTCTCCAACGGGCGACTATTTTTAGTTATGAAAAGTAGCGCGTGGGGGATTATACACAAAGCGCCATCTGATGCACGCGCAGACCTGACAGGTGGGCGGCTATAAGTTTCGCTCTCGCCAGAAACTATCTGGCCGCTCACCTGTCAGGTCTTTGGTGTATAATGATCGGTCGTGACGCTCGAAACGACCGAAACCGGCCTGGCCCGCCCCCGCTCCTTCGCCGCCCTGCGCGAGATCGCCCGCTCGCTCAGCGCCGCCTGGGACCTGGACACCACGCTCGACCTCATCGCCCGCAAGACGACCGAGGTGATGGGCGTCGACTCCTGCACCATCTACCTGCTAGACCCCGACGATGTGACGTTGCGGCTGCGGGCGACGACCGGCCTGGCCCGGCAGTCGCTCGGTCGAGCCACCTTGCAGATCGGTGAGGGCATGACCGGCTATGCCGTGGCCCAAAACCGGCCGATCTACGCCGCCGACGCCCAGCACGACCCGCACTTCAAATGGGTTGATGACACGGGCGAGAGGCGCTTCCGCTCGCTGCTGGCGATGCCGCTGGTGCTCAACGACCGGCCCATCGGCGCGCTGAACGTCCAGACGACCGAGCCGCGCGGCTTCAGCGATGAGGAGATCGACATTCTGGCCCTGCTGAGCGACCTGGCCGCCGGGGCGCTGGTGAAGGCGCGCCTCTATGACCGGCAGCGCCGCCAACTGGACGAGTTGCGCGCGCTGGCCCAGGTCAGCGCGGCCATCACCTCGCCCCAGTACCTCGATGACATCCTGGAGGTGGTGACCGAACTGGCCGCCCAGACAGTGGGCGCGACGGCCTGCGCCATTCACCTGCTGGAGAGCAACGGCCACGACGCGGCGGCTGAGCCGGCTGCTTTTGCCGGGCGGCTGGCCGGTCACACCGGCGCGGCCTTGCCCGACGCCGCGGCGCTGGCGCGGGTGGCCGAGAGCGGCCGGCCGTTCCACGCGCCGCAGCCGGACGGCGGGTCGCTGCTGGCCGTGCCGCTGGCGGTGCAGGAGCGCGTCATCGGCGTCCTGACCTGTCTCGCGCCGCCCGGCCACCCGTTCGGCGACGGGCAAGAGGTGCTGCTGACGACGCTGGCTAACCAGACGGCGCTGGCCATCGAGAACGCACGGCTGGTAACCAACGTCGCCGTGGTGCGCGAGATGCACCACCGCATCAAGAACAACCTGCAAACGGTAGCCATGCTCATGCAGCTCCAGTTGCCGGAGGCCGACCGGTTGGAGACGCGCCAGGTGTTGCTGACCAACATCCACCGCATCCGCAGCATCGCCGCCGTCCATGAGGTGCTGTCCGACCAGGGCTTCCGGCTGGTGGACGTGAAGGCGGTGCTGGAGCGGATCGCGCGGACGACAATGGCCGACATGTCGCGGCCCGACCAGGACGTGCGCATCGCCATCCACGGCGACAACCTGCAACTGCCCAGCCGGGGCGCGACGGCGCTGTCGGTCGTGGTCAACGAACTGGTGCAGAACAGCCTGGAGCACGCCTTCGTCGGCCGCGCCGCCGGCCGCATCGACATCTCCCTGGCCCGCACGCCCGATGCGCTGATGCTCCTGGTGCGCGATGACGGCGTGGGCCTGCCGGACGAGATCGAACGCAGCCTGGGGCTGGAGATCGCCGAGACGCTGGTGGCCGACGACCTGCGCGGCGAGCTTCAGTTCAACCGCCTGGCCGCCGGGGCCGAGGTGTGCATCCGCCTGCCCCGCGCCGCCGAGCGACCGGATGCGTTAAGCCATGAATGAATCAACCACGGATTTTCACGGATCGAGCGGATTAGACGGATTGAACGGAGCGAATATAGGGTCGAAGTGTTTCAATCCGTATCATCCGTCAAATTCGTGAGAATCCGTGGTTCATTTATTCTCCGAGGAATGACATGCTGATCCTGATCGCTGAGGATGAATCGCTGATCCGCCTGGGGCTTAAGTCGATGCTGGAAGAATTGGGTCACCAGGTCATCGCCGCGACCAACGGTCGTGAGGCGCTGCGGATGGCCGAGCGGCAGCCGCCCGACCTGGCTATCCTGGACATCCAGATGCCCTACACCGACGGCCTGCAAGCGGCGCGGGCGCTGGCAGCCAGCCGGCCGCTGCCCATCCTTATCCTGACCGCCTTCAGCCAGCGAGAGATGATCGAGCGGGCAACCGACCTACCCATCCACGGCTATCTGGTCAAACCCATCAAACCGGAAGACCTGGACGCGGCCATCATCGTGGCCGTGAAGCGCTTCGCCGACAGCGAGGCGCAAGCGGAGCGCACGGCCGACCTGGAGCGCGAGTTGGCGGCGCGCAAACTCATCGACCGGGCCAAGGGGCGGCTGATGCAGACGGGGCTGACGGAGGAGGACGCCTACCGCGCCTTGCAAGATCGCGCCCGGCGCAACCGGCAGACCCTCGTTGCCGCGGCCGAGGCGGTCTTGCGCCAGCACGCGCATTAAGAAATGGCTACGGATTACGACGGATGGGACAGATACATCAATCCGTTTCATCCGTCATAATCCGTAGCCATTCTCTTCATCCACTTACCAGCCCCAATGGTTTCCAATTCGCCATGACCTCGAGCAGTTCATTCGCCAGGTCGTAGCTCTCGCGCATGAACTGTTCGGTGTAACCATACTGCTCGGCCGCCTCGGCAAATTCGTCTTGATCGACAATCTGCGGCGTTTGCCCGGGCAATTGAAAGACGTCTAATTCGTGGTCGATGAACCGTATCTCGCCGTCGTTGAGCTCAATCGGGCTGATAATGTCGCTGTAAAGCTCATACAGTTGGCCGTCCGGGTTATAGATCTCCAACAGATTGTGGCGGCGGCCAGGCCAATAGTAGGCGCGGATGTACCAGCGCCGGTAGTGGATAGGCTCCGCAAAGCGATCCGGGTTGTGATATACGGGAATACCGGGCGCGGCATAGGTGATGATGCAGTCGGCGTGCACCGCCTCTACCCGAGCCTGCCACCAACGATACGGGCTGCCGTCGCTCTTGTAGACCCTCAACCAGATGTCATCGCCCGGCTTCACGATAACCTCCCGCACAGTTGCAACGACTTCAGCGCCTCGATGGTCACGTGCACGCTGTTCTCGATCCCCTCGTCGCTCGGCCAGTGGCCGGCCGCGTCGCGCAAGGCCACCAGCCGGTTGAGCGCGCCGCTCACGGCCGGGTCGGCGGCGGGTACGCCCCCCTCGCGCAGGGCGATGATGAGCCAGGCCAGGTTGCCGGCGGAGAGGTCGTCCAGGCGCGTCGCCAGGTAGGCCAGCGTCTTGGTCGCCTCGTCTACCAGGCCGCGCTGCTGCCAGAGGGCGGCGGCCAGCCAGTGAGTTTGCAGGAAGGAGGGCAGTTGGCCGTCCTCGCGCACGTGGTAGCTGAGGTAGGAGGCGGCGTCGCGGGCGGCGGACGGAACCAGGCCCGTCATCGCCACCCAGAAGCCGCAGTTGGCCGTCAGGTAGAGGCGGGCGTCCGTCTCGCCCGGCGCGGCCCAGGGGGGCGCAGTGGCGGCCTCGGCCGCCTCCTCCTCCCACTCGCCGGTCGGGCGCTGCCGCTCGGCCAGAAAGCGCACGGCGTCAATGAACAGCGGCGCGCGCCGGTCGATGCCCGCCTGGTCGGCCAGGGCCAACTGGAAGCAGGTCGCGTCGAGCGAGCTGTACTCCGGGGCCCACGGCGGCGCCCAGCCGCCGTCGCTGCGCTGCGACTGTAGGAACTGCTCACGCACGTCGGCCGGCGCGGCCTCGCCGTGCAGCAGGTAGCGCAGGCGGGCGTGTTCGACGGCTGTCCCCCTCTGGTTAACGTATTCGATTGCTGGTTGCAGGTCTAAAGCGTCCATGCCCGAATAGTACACGATCTACGCCGGCCTGAATCTGTGTAATCTGTGAAATCTGTGGATTCTCTTCTCTAAACAATGCCGACCCGCACCCGCGACGTCCAGTGCCAGCGCTCCGGCGCGGGGATGAGCGGGGTCAACTCGTCGCGCAGCCGGTCGATGCCCACCTCGGCCGGCGACAGGCCCGCCTTGAGCAGCGATTGCACCGCGCCCAGGCTGAGGGCCAACCCTACCAGCCGACCGGCGCTGCCCTCGTCGGTGTGGTGGAGCGCCAACTCGCGCGTGTGCTGGAAGTGGCCGCTGCGCTGCATCCGCTCCAGATGGCCGGCCTTGTTGGCGCTCACCAGCCCTTCGCGGATAGGGTAGCGCTCCTCTAGCTCGCGGACGCCGCGCAGGAAGCGGCGGTAGGCCGCCTCCGCCTCCCAACGCGGCATAATGGGCGGCCAGTCGTAGTCGCAGGCGGCGAAGGCCCCGCCGGGCCGCAGGACGCGCGCCACCTCGGCAAACGTCGGCTCGGGCAGCATCCAGTGCAGCGATTGAGAGCAGGTCACGATGTCGGCGCAGTGATCGGGCAGGCCGGTCTGGTGCGAGAGAGCCTGGACGAAGGTCACGTGGGGCGCGGCCGTGGCGGTCTCGGCCTGGCGGCGCATGTCGTCCGATGGCTCGACGCCCACGACCTGCTCGGCCCGGCCGGCCCAGTAGCGGGTGGACGTGCCCGTACCGCTGCCCAGATCGACGACCAGCGCCGGCCGCTCCACGCCGGCGTAGGCGCACAGCACGTCGGCCAGCGCCGCCGGTGGGTGGGGGCGGTACGTATCGTAGGTGTCGGCAAAACCGCTAAAGCGGCGCAGGTTGGCGCTGAAATCAGTTGAGTTCAAGAGACTCCTTTAAGAGGAACACAGAGAGACACAGAGATCGCACAGAGAGACACAGGGGAAGAGGAGCCCCTTCCTCTGTGTCTCTCTGTGTCCGCCCTCCGTGTCACTCAGTGTCCCTCTTCTCTGCTTGCTCCATCGAACGTTCAGGCAGGTTAAAGGATAACGCCCTCCGGGTTGTTGCCGGACTCCACAATGGCGCGGCGGACGTCGACGCGGCTGAGCAAGATCAGCCCGACCACGAAAAAGATGATCAGGGTGACAATGGCGATGCGCTGGGAGCCGGTCAACTGGACGGCAAGACCAAAGGCGGCCGTGCCCAGCCACGATGTGCCCCGCTCGCTGATCTCGTAGAAGCCGAAGTACTTGGCCTCGTGCTGGCGCGGGATCATCTGCGAGTAGAGCGAGCGGCTGAGCGCCTGCGATCCGCCCAGTACCAGCGCCAGCACCGCGCCCATGATGAATAGTTCGAGCTGGTTGTCCAGGAAGGCGTAGGCGAAGATGACCACGCCCGACCAGAGGACGAGGCTGATCATGATCGCCCGCTTCGCGCCGATGCGGCCGGCCAGATAGCCAAAGAGCAGCGCCCCGCCGAAGGCCATGAACTGGATCATCAGCACCAGGATGAGCAACGTCGCCTGCGGCACGCCCAACTCGGCCGAGGCGAACGCGGCCGAGACGACAATAACGGTCTGGATGCCGTCGTTATAGATCAGATAGGCCAACAAGTAGCGCAAAGTCATCGGGTACTGCCGCCACAGTTCACCGAAGGTGTCCAGAACTTCGCGGACGCCGTGGGCGAACAGGTTCACCGGCGGACGCTGGCGGGCCGGGGCGCGCTGGACGAGCCGCGGCCGGGGGAAAAGCAGGGTAAATACCAGCCACCACACGCCGGCGCTGGCCAGGCTCAGGCGCACGGCCAATACTTGCCGGTCGGGCATCAAGGTCAACATGACCAGGTTGATGAGCAGCAACAGGCCGCCGCCCAGGTAGCCGAGCGCCCAGCCGCGCGAGCTCACCGCGTCGCGCCGGTCGGGTGAGGCGATCTCCGGCAGGAAGCTGTTGTAGAAAACGATGGCCGCGCCGAAAGCGAGGTTGGCGACGATGAAGAGCAGACAGCCGAGCAGGGCCGCCCCGTTCGGCCCCAGCGCGGGCATATCGCCGTTGACGAAGTAGAACAGGATGGTGAAGAACGCCCCGGTATAGGCGAAAGCCAGCAGCAGGCGCTTCTTCAGGCTGGTGTAGTCGGCGATGGAACCGAGCAGGGGCAAGAACAAGACCTGCAAGACGACGGAGATGGACACGCTGAACGGGTAGAGCGCGCCGGGTTCGATGACTGTACCCAAAAGGCGAAGCGGTTCGGGGCTAGATCGCAGAAGGCCTTCGATGTAGGGGCCGAGCAGGGCCGTGCCGACGGTGGTGCTGAAGGCCGAGTTGGCCCAGTCGTACATCATCCAACCGGTAATTTCGCGCTTGTCGTTCAACGATACGCTCCTGTGAGGGGGCGCGCCGCGCCGGATGAGCCACGTCGCGCCGTTCTGGCTGTGAAGTCGCCAACAAAAAAGGGGACGGTGGCAGCCGGGCGGATGGGGATCCGCCTTGCGCCCTCGTCCCCGTCATGTCCCTATGACCCGGGTTTCATCACCCGGATTATGCCTGCGGTCGCGCCATCCGGCAATTAAAGACCTGAGAGGTGGGCGACCACACGTTTCGTTCCTGATAAAGTAACTTTGGCCGCCCAGTTGTTAGATCTCAGAGAGCAATCAACTCGCCGGCGCCTCCAGCGGCGCTTCGAACGCCGGCCGGCACGCATTGTAGTCGTTGCCGATGATCACCCGGTAGTTGAAGTCGGAGGACTCATCGCTCAGAATAATATTGTCCGGGGACTGATCCATGACCCAGCCGAGCAGCCAGTCGTAGGAGCCTTTGAAGTTCTCGCCGAAGTAGGTGATCTCGGTGCGCTCCTGCTCCGGCAACGGCTCGACGATGGTCGGGGCAAAGCCATACCAGGCCAGGTTGTCAGCGGCCAGCCGCGCCTGGGCCGGGTAGCG
>NZ_JAYRVJ010000535.1:0-7901 GCF_041918635.1 Promineifilum sp. (SeqCode) | reverse complement strand
CGCCCTGTGGAAGAAAGCGGAGCCGGAGCACATCCTGCGCTGGCCCAGCCCGTGGGGCGACGGCTTCCCCGGCTGGCACATCGAGTGCTCGGCCATGGCCGCCAAGTACTTGGGCGAGACCATCGACATCCACGGCGGCGGTCTGGAGAACATCTTCCCCCATAATGAGTGTGAGGTGGCCCAGAGCGAGGCCGCCCACGGCGCGACCTTCGCTCGCTACTGGATGCTGACCGGCTCGCTGACGCTCGACGGCGTCAAGATGAGCAAGAGTCTGGGCAATACGATGACGATTAAGGACGCGCTGGCCCGCTGGCGGCCGGAAGCGATCCGCTATTTCGTCCTGTCCAGCCACTACAGCAACCCCATCGACTTCTCCGACGAGGCGGTCGACGCGGCGTTCAAGGGGTGGCAGCGCGTCTGGGGCGCGGTCAGCCTGGCGCGCGAGCAGCTGCGTCGCGCCGCGCCCGGCGCGGCCAGCGCCGAAGCGACGGCGATGCTGGCCGCCGCGCGCGAGCAGTTCGTCGCGCGTATGGATGACGACTTCAACATGCCCGGCGCGCTGGCGGTGCTGCAAGACCTGACCCGCCAGGTGAACACGCTGCTCAACGAGTCCGGCCCGCAAACGCAGGGCACGCTGGAGGCCATCGACGCGCTCTACCGCGAGTTGGGCGGCGAGGTGCTGGGCGTTGTGCCGGAGCGGGAAGAGAGCGGGGCCGACGCCGCGCGCGAGGACGGCCTCGTGCGCCTGCTGATCGAGTTGCGCGCCCAGGCGCGGGCGCAGAAGGATTGGGCCACCGGTGACTACATCCGCAACCACCTGAAAGAACTGGGCATCGTCCTGGAGGACCGGGCGGATGGCACGACCTGGAAGCTCGGCTGATCGTGGATCGCGGGCGACCCGCCGGCCGGCCCGCGGTGGGCAGGAGGCCGGCGGGTCGCCGGCGATCCGGCCGGCTGGGGCCGAGGCGCTCGTCCGTCGCCATCCGGTGCTGGAGGCGTTGCGCGCCCGGCGGCGAGCGCTCCACCAGTTATACGTCGCGCAGGAAAAGGGGGGGCGGGGCGACAGTGAGCTTCAGCCCATCCTGGACGCGGCCCGCGCCGCCGGCGTGGCGGTGACGCCCCTCGACAAGCGCGCCCTCGACCAGTTGGCCCAGCGCCACGCCGCCGACCCCAAGCACCAGGGCGTCCTGCTGGAGGCCGGCCCGTACCCCTACGCCGAACTGGATGAGATGTTGGGCTTGGCCGAGCGTCGGGAGGAGCGGCCGTTGCTGCTGCTGCTCGATCTGCTGCACGGGCCGCAGAACATTGGCGCGCTGCTGCGCACGGCCGAGGCGTGTGGCGTCCACGGCGTCATCCTGCAAGACCGGCGCGCGCCGGAGATCACCCCGTCCGTCGTGCAGTACGCCGCCGGGGCCACCGAACACTTGCTCATCGCCAAGGTGACCAATCTGGTGGCGGCCATGCGCGCCCTGAAGGAGGCCGGCGTGTGGCTGGCGGGCATGGACATGGACGAGACGGCTGAGGAGCTGGGCCAGATCGACCTGAACCGGGGGCTGGGCATCGTCGTCGGGCACGAGGGCGAGGGGTTGCGCCGGCTGGTGCGCGATAACTGCGACTTCCTGGTGCGCCTGCCCATGCGCGGCCGGGTGGAGTCGCTCAACGCCGCGGTGGCCGGTTCGATCCTGCTCTATGCCGCCTGGCAAACGCGTGGGTTCACCAGATAGAAGAAAGAATCCATAGATTTCGCAGATTAAGAGAAACCTGTATGACCATGTAAAAGGTGATCGTTTGGGAAAATCTGTGTAATCTGTGAAATCTGTGGATTCTTCTTTTTAACATGGCCGAGGAGATTGAGGTCAGGCAGATGGCGTGCGCGCGAATTCCCACTGACGTGGGGGAGTTCACGTTGTGCCTCTACCACAACGACCTCGACGGTAAGGAGCACCTGGCGCTCATCGTCGGCGACCTGACGGGGAATGGGGCGCTGCCGCCGCCGCTGGTGCGCGTCCATTCGGAGTGTTTCACCGGCGACGTGCTTGGCTCGCGCCGCTGCGACTGCGGGCCGCAACTCGCCGCGGCGATGGCTCTCATCGCCCAGGAGGGGCGGGGCGTCATCCTCTACCTGCGACAGGAGGGGCGCGGCATCGGCCTGCTGGAGAAGCTGCGCGCCTACAACCTGCAAGACCTCGGCTATGACACCGTGGAGGCCAACCTGCTGCTCGGCCACCAGCCCGACCTGCGCGATTACCGCGTGGCGGCGCTGATGCTGCGCGATCTGGGCGTGCCTTCGCTGCGCCTGCTGACCAATAACCCGGACAAGATCGCCGGACTGGAGCGGGCCGGACTGACCGTGAGCGAGCGCGTGCCGCTCCAGACCCCCCTCCACGCCGACAACGCCCACTACCTGGACACGAAAGTGCGCCGCATGCGCCACCTGCTCGACCTGGACGAGACGGCGCTCAACGGCTTCCGGTCGGCCCGTCCACCGGCCGCGCCGCCGGCGTGGCTGGACGCCGTTGTAACCGCCAGCAGCCGGCCGGAGGAGACGCTGCGCGAACTGGCCGCCGCGCCGCCGTCGCGCGAGGGGCGGCCGTTCATCACTCTCAGCTACGCCCAGAGCCTCGACGGCTCCATCGCCGCACGGCGGGGCGAGCCGACAACCATCAGCGGGCCGGAGGCGATGCGCCTGACCCACCAGTTGCGCGCCCACCACGACGCTATCCTCGTCGGCATCGGCACCGTCATCGCCGACGATCCGCAACTGACCGTGCGCCTGGTGCGCGGGCCGGACCCGCAGCCGGTGGTGCTCGACAGCCGGTTGCGCTTCCCGGCCTGGGCGCGGCTGCTGCGCGAGGGGCGGCGGCCGTGGATCGCCACAACGGAGGCGGCCGACCGCGGGCGGCAGGCGGAATTGGAAGCGGCCGGGGCGCGGGTGGTGCGGCTGCCGGCCGACGGCAACGGCATGGTCAACCTGGAGGCGCTGCTGGCCTTCCTCGACCGGCGGCACATCCGCAGCCTGATGATCGAAGGAGGCGCGACGGTCATCAGCAGTGTCCTGGCCGCCCACCTGGCCGACCGGCTGGTGCTGACCATCGCCCCGCTGATGCTCGGCGGCCTGAACGCCGTCGCCAACCTGGGGCAACTCAATGGGCAGGCGTTCCCCCACCTGACCCACCCGCGCCATTATGCGGTGGGGCGGGACGTGGTGTTGGCGGGGGAGTTGGCGTGGGAGTGAGTGGTCGCCCCGTCTTGTTAGCTCCCCCGTTCGGTGCTAAACTTCCTCAGACCGAATCCATTCTGACAGGCGATACGTTCGCGGATAGCGCAGCACTCTCAGCTTCTCTCTGAAAAAATCTGTGCCATCTGTGAAATCTGTGGATGCTTCTTCCATGTCTCAAGCCCTCTACCGCAAGTGGCGGCCGGCCCGCTTCGACCAGGTCATCGGCCAGGAGCACGTGACCCACACGCTGCAAAACGCGGTGACGGCTAACCGCGTCGGTCACGCTTACCTGTTCTGCGGCCCGCGCGGCACGGGCAAGACGACGATGGCCCGCCTGCTGGCCAAGGCGGTCAACTGCCTGGCCGACGACCCCGCCACACGCCCTGACGATGCCTGCCCCATCTGCCAGGCGGTCAACGAGGCGCGCTTCCTCGATTTGATCGAGATTGACGCCGCCTCCAACACCGGCGTGGACGACATCCGCAACCTGCGCGACAAGGTCAACTTCGCCCCCAGCCAGGGGCGCTACAAAGTCTACATCATCGACGAAGTCCACATGCTCTCCACGGCGGCCTTCAACGCCCTGCTGAAGACGCTGGAGGAGCCGCCGGCCCACACCATCTTCGTCCTGGCGACCACCGAGGAGCACAAAGTCCCGCTGACGATCAAATCCCGCTGCCAGCAATTCAACTTCCGGCTGCTGACGACGGGCGAGATCGCCGGGCGGCTGAACTGGATGGCCGGGCAGGAGGCGCTGGCGATTGAGCCGCGGGCGGTGGAACTCATCGCCCGGCAGGCGTCGGGCAGCCTGCGCGACGCGGAGAGCCTGCTCGACCAGCTCGTCGTCTCGCCCGACGACCGCATCACGCTGGAGCGGGCGCAACTGGTGCTGGGCGTGGCCCCCGACGCGGCCGTGGCCGCTCTGACCGACGCCTGGCTGAACGGCGACAGCGCCGCCGGGCTGGCCGTCATTCATGACGCGCTAGGCTCCGGGGCTGACGCCCGCCAGTTCTGCCGGCAGATGGTGGCCCACCTGCGCCAACTGTTGCTGCTCCAGGCCGCCGGCGGCCAACTGGAGATCGATGGGCCGGTGGAGCGCAAGGCGGAGATGCTGGCCCAGGCCGGCCGCGCCCCGCGCCGGGCGCTCATTGACGCCGTGCGCCGCTTCCACGAGGCGGCGCTGCAACCGACGGGCAGTTGGCAGCCGCAGTTGCCGCTGGAGTTGGCGTTTATTGAGTTGGTGCCGGAGGCGCTGATGGTGGGTCGAGCGCCCACTGTGGAAACGCAGGGGAGCAGGGGGGCAGGGGAGCAGGGGAGAGCGGAGCATGCACAGGCGGAGTCCGCATCCTCAGATGCGGGCGATCGTACGTTGCTGACTGTTGACCGGCGACCGCCGATTGCGGAAGCGCAGGGAAGCGGGGGCGCAGGGACGCGGGGGAGATCAGAGCCCGCATCCTCAGATGTGGATGAGCAACGACAGCCGCCCGCCGACCAGCGCTCGGCGACCACCGACCAGCGGCCAACACCCGTTGCCCAACCACCCGCCCCCACGCTAACCGTCGCCGCCGTGGCCGGCATGTGGCCGGAGATGACCCAGCGCGTCGGCCGGCAGATGCGCAACGTGCCGGCGCTGCTGACCATGTGCAAGCCGCTGGCCGTGGAGGGCAAGGCCATCATCCTGGGGTTCGATTACCCCTTGTTGAAGGACAAATTCGACCGGACGCCCGGCGCGCTCGACCTGGTGGTGAACACCTTCCGCGCCCTCAGCGGGACGGATTGCATAGTGCGCACCGTGAACACGGCCGACTACCCCGTGCCCATCGGCCGCGACGAGTTCCAGGCGTTGGCGGAGGAACTGGGCGGCGTGGTAAGAGAAGAGTGACGAGGGAAGAGGCTCACGCAAAGGCCGCAAAGTGAGCCAAGAACGCAAAATGTTTACTCTTTGCGTCCTTTGCTTCTTTGCGCTCTTTGCGTGAGCCTCTTCTTTACCTGATGTGAGGAGCTTATGACCAAACGCAATTTCCACGGCAAGCCGAAGCAGAAGAAGGCCGGCGGCGGGGGCGGCGACGTGCTGGCCCAGGTGCAGAAGATGCAGCAGGAGATGGCCGCGGCCCAGAGCGCGCTGGAGAACGAGACGGTGACTGTCAGCGCCGGCGGCGGGGCGATCAGCATCACCATCACCGGCCACCAGCGCGTGAAGAGCATCACCCTTAATAAGGAAGTCCTCGACCCCGAAGAGGTCGAATTCCTGCAAGACATGCTCGTCGCCGGCATCAACGCCGCCATCGAGCAGTCGCAGGCGCTGGCGGCGCAGCGCATGGAAGGGATTACCGGCGGTGCGGGCGGGATGGACGGGCTGCTCGGCGGCCTGATGGGGTAAGCTGTGGCCACACCTGTCTTGCCTCGCTCGGTGCAGCGGCTGATCGACGAGTTCGCCCGGCTGCCGGGCATCGGCCCCAAGTCCGCCTCGCGCCTGACCTTCTACCTGCTGCGGGCGACCGACAACCAGGCGCTCGACCTCTCGGTCGCGCTGCAAGAGCTGAAGGAGCGCACCCGCCTCTGCTCGGTCTGCTTCAACATCACCGAGGATGACCCCTGCCCCATCTGTGAGGACGAGGCGCGCGACGCCCACCTCGTGTGCGTTGTCGAGGAGCCGCTCGACGTGCTGGCGATCGAGCGCTCGCGGGCCTACGGCGGCCGGTACCACGTCCTGCACGGGGCCATCTCCCCGGTGGAGGGTATCGGGCCGGAAGACCTGCGGGTGACCGAACTGGTGCAGCGCGTGGCCCAGGGCCAGTTCACGGAGATCATCCTGGCGACCAACCCGACGCTGGAAGGGGAATCCACGGCGCTCTACCTGCAACGCCGTCTGGCCGAGTACGGCGTGCGCATGACCCGCCTGGCCCGCGGCCTGCCCGTCGGCGGCGACCTGGAGTACACCGACGAGATCACCCTCGGCCGCGCCCTAGAGGGACGGCAAGAGGTCTGATCTGTGCGGAGGATGAAGAGGCTCACGCAAAGAACGCTAAGAGCGCTAAGAACGCCAAGACAAATCTTTTCTTTGCGTTCTTGGCGTCCTTAGCGTTCTTTGCGTGAGCTTTCTTCAAATCTGCCCAATCTGCCGAATCTGCGGATGACTTTCTTTGACGAGGATGTCGATGATCACTGCTCCCCCTATGCTCGATATGCGTTCGCGGATCGTTGGGCTGGATCGGGAAGTGCCGCTGCTCGACGGCCGGCGCGTGCCCTACGTCAACCTCGACAACGCCGCCAGCACGCCGCCGCTGGTGGACGTGCTGCGCGCTGTCGAAGCGTTCATGCCCTACTACTCCAGCGTCCACCGCGGCACGGGCTTCAAGTCACGGCTCAGCACCGTGGCCTATGACCAGGCGCACGAGATCATCGGCCGCTTCGTCGGCGCAGACCCGCGCACCCACACCGTCATCTTCGGCAAGAACACGACCGAGGCCATTAACAAGCTGGCCTATCGCTACCCGCTGGAGCCGGACGCGGTGGTCATCACCACGCAACTGGAGCACCACTCCAACGACCTGCCCTGGCGGCCGCAAGCCCACGTCGTCCACGTCCACGCCCTGCCCGACGGCCGGCTGGATGAGGACGACTTCGACCGCCAGTTGGCGCGCCACGCCGGGCGGGTGGCGCTGGTGGCGGTCAGCGGCGCGTCGAACGTCAGCGGCTTCATCCAGCCCATCCACCGGCTGGCGCGCAAAGCCCACGCCGCCGGCGCGCGCATCCTGGTCGACGCCGCCCAGTTGGCCCCGCACCGCCGCGTGGACATGCGGCCGGACGACGACCCGGAGCACCTGGACTTCGTCGCCCTCTCCGCCCACAAGATGTACGCCCCCTTCGGCACCGGCGCGCTCGTCGGCCCGAAAGAGGTCTTTCTGCACCAGCCGCCGGAGTACAGCGGCGGCGGCACGGTGGACATCGTCACGCTCGATGAGGTCTATTGGGCCGGCGCGCCCGACCGGGACGAGGCGGGCAGCCCCAACGTGGTCGGCGCGGTGGCGATGGCCGTGGCTGCCCAGGTGTTGATGGAGGTGGGCATGGAGGCGGTGGCCGCGCACGAGGAGCACCTCATCGCCTACACGCTGGAGCGGCTGCGCGAAGTGCCCGGCATCCGCATCTACGGCGAGAGCGACCCGGCCCGCGCCCACGAGAAGGTGGGCGTCATCCCGTTCAACCTGGATGGCGTGTCCCACTTCCTGGCGGCGGCCATCCTGGGGTATGAGGGGGGCATCGGCGTGCGCAGCGGTTGCTTCTGCGCCCATCCCTACGTCGTGCACCTGCTGCAACTGGACGAGGCCCAGTCGGCGCGCTGGCGGCGGCAGATGCTCGCCGGCGACAAGTCGGATATGCCCGGCATGGTGCGCGCCAGCTTCGGCTGTTACAGCAACACCGACGACGTGGATCGCCTGATCGAGATGTTGCAGCGCATCGCCCGCCACGACTACCGGGGCGAGTACGCGCTCGACCGCAAGACGGGGGAGTACCACCCCCTGAACTTCGAGGAGCCGTTGGCCGACTACTTCCTGCTCAAGACGCTCGCGCGGAATGGAGGGTGAAGGACTATGGATGCCTATCTGGCCTACTTGAGCGAACGGGTCGCTGTCTATTTCAATCGCGCCGAACTGCAAGCGCTTTGCCTGCGGCTGGATTT
>NZ_JAYRVJ010000534.1:0-6196 GCF_041918635.1 Promineifilum sp. (SeqCode) | reverse complement strand
GCGGGCCGCCGGCGTGCGGGTATCGATGGCCGAATCGATGGACGCCATGCGCGCGGTCGAAGTCCTGGGCATCATGGACAAGGAGCTGTTCCGCCAGTCCTTGCGCGCCACTCTGGTGAAAGAGTCCGACGATTTCGCCGCCTTTGAAGAGCTGTTCCCCCTCTACTTCGGCAGCGGCGGCCCGCCCATGCAGAGCGCCATGGAAGATCTGTCCGAGGATGATCAGGAGATGCTCCAGGCCGCCCTCCAGGCGTTGAGCGGACGCCTCCAGCAGCTCATGGATTGGCTGACCAGCGGCGAGGGGCCGACCAAGGAAGAACTGGACGAATTGGCCGAGCGCGCCGGCATCCAGTGGGCCAACAGCCCGCAGGAAGGGCGCTGGGTGACCCGCCGCATGCTTCAGCAGATGGGCATGGGCCACCTGGAGCAGCAACTCCGCGAACTGATGGAGAAGCTGGCCGAGATGGGCATGAGCCAGGAGGCCATCGAGAAGCTGATGGGCGTCGTCGAGGCCAACCGCGAGGCGCTCAGCGAGCAGGTCGGCCAGCACGTCGGCCGCCAGATCGCCGAGCAGCGCGCCAACCGGCCGGAAGAGATCTACGGCTCCGACCTGATGCACAAGCCGTTCGAGTCCCTGACCGACGAGGAGGCCAACCTGCTGCGCAAGGAGGTGCAGCGGCTGGTGACGCAGTTGCGCAGCCGCGCCGCGCTGCGCCGCAAGCGGGGCAAGGACGGCAAGTTCGACTCGAAAGGAACCATCCGCGCCAACCAGCGCTACGGCGGCGTGCCGATGGAGATCAAGTTCAAGCGCAAGAAGCTCAAGCCCAGCCTGGTGCTGCTGTGTGACGTGTCGCGCTCCATGCTGTCCGTGGCCGAGTTCATGCTGCGGCTGACCTACGAGTTGCAGGATCAGGTGAGCAAGACGCGCAGCTTCGGCTACTATGCCGACATGGAGGAGATCAGCCTGACCATCGCCGGCAGCCGGGCCGCCGACGCGGTGGATGGGGTCATGGCGACCTTCTACGGCCGCGCCCCCCAGCACTACGCCACCGACCTGGGCAACAGCCTGGAGACGTTCTTCGATAGCTGGCTCGACAGCATCAACAACCGCACGACGGTGGTCATCCTGGGCGACGGCCGCAATAACTACAACTCGCCGCGCATCGACCTGATCAAGGACCTCCAGCGCCGCTCGCGCCGGCTCATCTGGTTCAATCCAGAGAATCCGCGCCAGTGGGGCACGGGCGACAGCGACATGCTGGAGTACGCGCCGCTGTGCGACCAGGTCTACATGGTGCGCAACCTGGCCCAACTGTCGGCGGCCGTTGACCGGCTGATGGACGCTTGACGGCCCCCGCCTCTCCGTGTTATGATGTCGCCATCATGAGACAGATGGCTGTTCGTTCTTATTATTACCGGCAACCTTTCCGGGCTGCGCTGTCGGCGCGCTTGACGGTTGCCGGTCTTTGACGGACGGCACACCCAAGAGCCAAAGGACGCGGCGCAGCCGCGTCTTTTTTGTTGCAGGAGCATGGACATGGCGACGACGATTCTGGACGAACTGCGCTGGCGCGGTCTGATCTACGACATGACCGAGGGCGTGGACGATCTGGTGAGCCACCACAAGATCACCCTCTACAACGGCTTCGACCCCACGGCCGACTCGCTCCACATCGGCAACCTGGTGCCGATGATGCAGCTGGCCCGCTGGCAGCGCTACGGCCACACCCCCATCGCCCTGGCCGGCGGCGGCACGGGCATGATCGGCGACCCCAGCGGTCGGAGCACCGAGCGCAACCTGCTGTCGCTGGATGTGATTGACGAGAACGTCGAGCACATCAAGCAGCAGCTCACGTCCGTACTCGACTTCGAGGTCAAGAGCAACCCGGCCCGCGTGGTCAACAACGCCGACTGGTTGCGCCGGCTGTCGCTGGTCGACTTCCTGCGCGACACGGGCAAGCACTTCACGGTCAACTACATGCTGGCTAAGGACTCGGTCAAGTCGCGCATGGAGCGCGACGACAGCGGCATCTCCTATACCGAGTTCAGCTACATGCTGCTCCAGTCCTACGACTTCCTGCACCTGTTCGAGACCCAGGACTGCCTCTTGCAGGCGGGCGGCAGCGACCAGTGGGGCAACATCGTCGCCGGGGTGGAGCTCATCCGCCGGGCGCGCGGGCAGCGGGCGCACGCGCTGGTCTACCCGCTGCTGACGCGGGCCGACGGCAGCAAGTTCGGCAAGACGGCCGAGGGCACGAGCGTCTGGCTCAGCCCGGCGCGCACCTCGCCCTACCGCTTCTACCAGTACTGGTTCAACACCGACGACGCCGACGTGGGCACCTACCTGAAGTACTACACCTGGCTGACGGCGGCCGAGATCGCCGAGTTGGAGCGCCTGGTCATCGAGCAGCCGGAGCGGCGCGAGGCGCAGCGGCGGCTGGCCCGCGAGGTGACGCGCATGGTTCACGGCGAGACGGCCTTGGCCCGCGCCGAGCAGGCATCGCAGGCGCTCTTCGGCGGCGACGTGACCGGGCTGGACGCGGCCGACATCGAGGACATCTTTGCCGAGGTGCCGTCGAGCGAGATCGGTCGGGAGGCGTTGAGCGGCGGCCTGCCTCTGGTCGATCTGCTGGCGAGCAGCGGCCTGGCCAGCTCCAAGGCCGACGCCCGCCGCGCCATCCAGGGCGGGGGCATCTACCTCAACAACGAGCGCGTGGCCGACACGGGCTGCACCGTGAGCGTCGCGCAGGCTATTGACGGCCGCTTCCTTCTACTACGCAAGGGGCGGCGGCAGTACCATCTTGTGAGGGTGCAGAATTGAACACGGATAGGGGACACGGATTTAACGGATAATACGGATTGATCGTTCGTTCAATCCGTTTCATCCGTGTCCCATCCGTGTTTAATCGCTTCGCAGGTGACTGGTGCGCCGAACGGTGTAGATCGGCCCATCGGGGCGTAGATCGCTCTCGATCAGATGAAGGGCGGCGACGGGCACGGCCAGCGGCTGTACATCGGCCGCCCATTCCACACCGCGCACGGCCCCCTCATCCTTCACCCGGCCCAACGTCAGATGGGCGCGGAACGGCCTGTCCTCCGGCGGCCAGCCTAGCGGCGTCAGCGCCCCGTCCAGCGCCGCCTTCAGCGCCAGCAACGGCGCGCTCTCGCCCCCGTCCGGCGCGGCCAGTCCCACCCAGACCACGCGCGGCGCGCGCCGGTTGGGGAAGCAGCCCACGCCGTCCAGCCGCAACGCGAACGGCGATTGCGTCGCCGCCGCGGCGTCGAGGGCGCGGCCAACGTCGGGCAGCCGCTCGGCCGGCGTGTCGCCCAGGAAGCGCAGCGTCAGGTGCATCTGCGCCGGCCGCACCCAGCGCACCGCCCCGCGCGGCAGCCCCGCCCCCAGCCCCTCGGCCACGCGGCCCAACTCGGTCTTGACCGCCGGCGGCAACTCAATGGCGATGAAAGCGCGGATCGTGTCCATATGGCTATTGTAGAGCGATTTTTCCAAATCGCTCCACCGGGAAGAGATGGGACGCTGATGACGCTGATTCCGCGCTGATTCACGCTGATCGGAAACAATCTGTTTTCTTATCAGCGTCAATCTGCGCGGAATCAGCGTTATCAGCGTGCCATTCTTCAGATTGTCGCACATCGTAGCCTGGGCTATCATTTCGCCAGCCGGTAGCCATGACGATCGATAACGCCGCCCTGCGCCAATTCATCCTCCAGTCCTTCAGCGATGAAGAACTGGACACGCTCTGCTTCGACTACTTCCCGGAAGTCGTCGCCGAGTTCGGCCACGGCGAGATAAAAACTGGCGAAGTCCGTCAGGTAACTATCCACTACCCAGAACAGAGACTGAGCATCCCGTGGTATACGTCAATTATGATGATGTAAAGGCTTTCTGTGATTGGGCAGATCTACAGTTACCTACTGAAGCGGAATGGGAGAAAGCTGCGCGTGGAACTGATGGACGTATCTGGCCGTGGGGGAATGAAACGCCGACATTGGTACACTGCAATTTTAGCGGCGCAAACGGTGGCACAACACCAGTCAGCCAGTATTCTCCGGAAGGGGATAGTCCTTATGGCTGTGTCGACATGAGTGGGAATGTCCGCGAATTCACAGCGGCATGGTATAACTTGAACAGGTCGAGACCCTTACGTGGAGGTGCATGGGACGACGACGCAAATAAAATGCGCGTAGACTTTCGGCAACCAAGCTTCCCGTATATTGGTGACCCAAATGTAGGTTTCCGGGTAGTGGAGCATCCCCTAAGTTTTGACAATTCGCTGTTCGATACTAATGTTTTTCCTGGTCCTCCTTTTTAAGTGCAATAGCCTCTCAACGATAACCTAATGCTACAATGTCAACTAACCAGTTGCTCGCGAGCTACTTCCGGACAAATACAAACGCATCCTGCCTGTGTACATATCTTTGCCGTCACGCTGGAAGCGCCTCCCGTCGCACGTTACGCAAAAACGGGTCATCCTCTTCGGCGAACTCGTCCGCACTCATGAAGAGACAGGTGAGAACGAGGTTATGCTCTAGTGACAGGTCGGCCACCAACTCACCGGTTCGCCGAATCTCCGCCATCGGATTCACGTCCCCGGCCAATACCACCAACACATCCACATCCGACTCCGGCTCCGCGTCCCCCCGCGCCCGCGACCCATAGAGCAGCACCCGCTCCAGCCGCTCGCCATACATCGCCGCCAACCCGGCGCGCAACTGTTGCAAGACGGAAGCCAGTTCCTCGTTCATGACCGCCATTATACCACCGAAAGAATGGGACGCTGATGGACGCTGATTTCTACGCTGATTCACGCCGCGAAAATCAGCGTCCCAATCCGCGTCTATCAGCGTCCTATTCTTCCAACGCGATCACGTACTGCCCCACCACCGCCCCCCCATCAAACAAGCCATACCCCACCCCCCGAATGCTATCGAACAACCCAATCGCCAGCGTATACGGCCCGCCGTCGGCCGGCGCGGGGATCGCCACCCGCTCCACGTACACGTCCCCCACTTCCCAGCGGTGCGCCCACTGCCCGTGGCCGCCAACGTTGGCGACCAGGCCGCTCGCGCCGTCTAGCACCTGATAGCTGCCCGCCACGAACCACTCGCCCCGATCCGGGTGCAGGTCGTCCACCCGCCAGTAGGCGACCAACTCCCGCGTCCCGTCCGGCCCGGCCGGGGCCAGCGTGTAGCCGACCAGCGTCAGCCCGGCCTCGCTCGGCCAGCCGACCGGCGCGGCGGCCCGCTCGCCGATGGCCGCGGCGGCCGGCGGGAGCGTCCGGGCGAAATGGACTTCCGCTCCACCGGGAAAGGTTAGCGACCGCGCCGGCTCGGCCGCCAGCAGCGGGCGCAGGTGCTCGGGCAGCGCGCCGTCCCCCTCGATGACGTAAACCAGCGGCGTCTGCGGCGAGATCAGCACGAAGTCGGGATAGGCCACGCCGCGCACGGGCTGGACGTAGGCGGCGCTCAGCCCGCTCAGCAGCGCCTTGTCCCCCTCGGCGACGAGACGGCGCGGGGTGGGGCCGGGGTCGGCCGTCACCAGGTCGCGCACCGCCCGGCCGATCTGCGCCCCCGCGCCCAGCGACCAGCCGTCGAAGTTGGCCGCCGCCGGCTGGCGGGCGACGAGCTGGTTGGCGCGGTACAGGTCGTGGGCGAAGATGAGGCCGATGAGGAGAGAGAAGAGGAACACAGAGAAACACAGAGGAGACACAGACGGACACAGAGAAAAGAGTTCTTTCTCTGTGTCCCTCTGTGTCCGCCCTCCGTGTCTCTCTGTGTTCCTCTTCCCAACCCCCCACGCCGCCAGCACGTGCCCGGCCGGCAGCGTCAGCAGCAGGTAGTGGGGATGCACGTCGAACGCGCCTTTGATGCTGGTCAATAGCAGCGGCGCGCCGAACCACACCAGCAGCACGACCGCCAGCCGCCGCTCGCGTCCCGGCCGGCGCAGGGCCACGACCGCCCGCGCCACACCGGCCACCAGCGCCACCGTCAGCGCGACGACGGCCAGCGTTGACAGCGCCGGCCACAGCGCGCCGGGCGGGTTGCCGGCGGCGTAGGCGGGACGGAAGTCAATGCCGTTGACCAGCCGCGCCGCGTGGCGCAGCCCCTCGCCGCTCAGGCTCAGCGCGCCGCCGCTCAGGAAGCTGCTCGCCTTGCCGGCGTTGACGCCGGCGCGGGT
>NZ_JAYRVJ010000533.1:0-1824 GCF_041918635.1 Promineifilum sp. (SeqCode) | reverse complement strand
CTGGCACGAGGATAACCACGGCGACCGCTCGCTGCGGCCGGCGGCCGAGGACTTGATCGGCGCGGGGGCGATCATCAGCTACCTGCGCGGCCGGCGCTCGCCCGAGGCGGAAATAGCTGTGACTGCCTATCAGGCCGCCGCTCGCCGGCTGACGGCCTTTCTGGAGGCGTGCAGTTCCGGCCGCGAGCATGCGGAGAAGGGCACGGCGGCTGACGTGGCGCTGGCCGCGCAACTCAACGCCAGCGACGTCGCGCCGCTACTGGTGAATGGAGCCTACATCGCCACAGTGGGCGACGCGCCTTGAACACCCTCAACTTGCGCGGCGTCCGGCGGGTGGCATAATGCGCCGCGGAAGAAGCTAAGACCTGGAGGTTTGCGTATGTCGCCTGAAGAGCGGCGAGAGAAGATCAAATCCTACGCCCACGCCTACGATCGGCTGGAAGCCGCCCTGGTGGACTTTCCCAGAGAAATGTGGGACTACCGGCCGGACGACAATGACTGGACGATCCACGAGACGCTGATCCACATCGCCGACAGCGAGGCCAACAGCTACATCCGCTGTCGCCGGTTCATCGCCGAACCGGGCAGTGAGGTGTTGGGCTACGATGAAGCGCGATGGGCGCGGGTGCTGCGCTATGGCGAGCAGGACGCGCGTGACGCGCTGGCGCTCTTCCGGGCGTTGCGCCACAGTACCTACCAGCTCATACGCGATTTGCCGGACGAGGTGTGGGCGAATACGGTCATCCATTCGGAATCGGGCCGCATGACGATGGACGAGTGGCTGACCACCTATGAGCGCCACATCCCGGAGCACATCGCCCAGATGAGGGCCGTCTACGAGACGTGGCGGCTGGAGCAACACGAGTAACGGCTGAGTTAGCGATAAACACTTTGTAAAGATCGCCTATGTCTATCAAGATCGTCCGCTGCGCCCCGGCGCGCTTTGACCAATTGGCGGCGTTCGCCGCCGAACACAACCCCAGCCCCGAACACCACATCGGCTATCTGGGCCTGACGCCGGAGGACGTAAGGGCAACGCTGCGGATGATCCACCTGCGCCTCGACCGAGGATTCCGGCTGGCGCTGGCCGGCAACCGGCTGATAGGAGCGTTAGGGGCCGACATCGACAAGGAACTGGGCCGCGCCTGGCTCTACGGGCCGATTGTGGTCGAAGGAGAGTGGGCAACCACGGCCGATGCGCTCTACGCGGCGCTGTCGCCTTCGCTGCCGGCGGCCATCGTCGAGCACGAGATGTTCGTGGACGCGCGCAACACCCACGCCCGCGACTTCGCCGCCCGCCACGGCTTTGAGCAGTTGGGGGAATGGGCTATCTACTTCATCACGCCCGACCGGCTGGCCCCGCTGCCGGCGGCCGAAGCCGGCGAGTGGGACGACCGCTACCACGGCCAATTGGAGGCGTTACACAATCGCCTTTTCCCCAGTTCAAACTACACCATGTCCTACATCACCGGCGGACAGGATGAGCACACCGTGTTGCTCATCGCGGCTGAGGGTGACGCGCTGCTCGGCTACTTCTTCGGCCGCTATGAGCCGGAGTCGGGTGAGGGGTACGTTGACCTGGTGGGCGTGGACGAGAGCCGCCGCCGCACGGGGCTGGGCCGCCGGTTGATGCTGGCCGGGCTGGACCGCCTGCGCCGCGCGCCCGGCTTGCGCCAGGTCAATCTAAGCGTGGCCGCCGGCAACGACGCGGCCATGGCCCTCTACGACGCGCTAGGTTTTGCGCGGGAGCGGGATATGGTGGCGTTCCGCAAGCGGGTGAACCGGGATGACCCCGTGGGGAGGATGTCGTAATGACTGCGGACG
>NZ_JAYRVJ010000532.1:0-10372 GCF_041918635.1 Promineifilum sp. (SeqCode) | reverse complement strand
TCCAGCGCCCGGCCTGCGCCACCTTGCCGCGCAGGGTGAGATATTGGGCAAAGGACAGGATCGCCCCGCCCACCGCGCCCAGCCCGGCGGCCAGCAGCAGCACCACGGCCTGCGGCGGCTCAGCCACCGGCGCGACTGTGGCGTCGGCTGTCGTCTGGGTCAGGTTAATGAGGGTGGAGGGCAGGTAACCGAGTACGTAGGCCAACAGCGCGCCGATCAGCGTGGCCCGCCACCAGGCGAAGCGGCCGATCTGGGGGAACCACGGCCGCATGGCCCACCATTGGGCCAGCCCGACGATGGTGGCCTCGATGGCCCCACTGGCGATGGCCGCGCTAAAGGCGAGCAGGACAGCCGCCACGCCGCCAATGGCCTCCAGCCGCGCCATCACCAGTCCCGTCAGCCCCAGCGTCAGCCCCAGCCCCGCCGCCTCGCTAACCGCGTTCGTTATTACCCAGCGCTGATATAAGCCAGAGCCGCGCCGCTTCCGTTCTGAAGAATCGGCGAAATCTGCGTAATCTGCGGATGACTCTTCTGTCATGCCGTCTCGGCCCCATAGGCGCGCAACAGGGCGGCAATTTCGTCGTAGCCGCTCTCCACCGCGATGTCGAGCGCCGTCTTGCCCTGGTAGTTGGTCGCGGCCAGGTCGGGATCGGCGTTCTCCAGCAGCCAGGCTGCCACCGCCTTGCGCCCGGCGCTGACGGCGTTGCTGAGAGCCATCGTCTGGCCGTCAGTCGCGCCACGTTCGTACAGCGATGCCACCAGAGCCGCATCGCCGCTGAAGGCGGCGTGGCTGAGCAGGGGAATGCCGTGCGCGCCGCGGGCGTGGATGGCGTCGGGGTCGGCCGCCAGAGCGCGCTCGATCTCGTCGCGCTGGCCGAGCATGGCCGCCGTGCACAGTTCCAGCGGCGCGCCCTGGGCCAGCAAGTACTCGGCGATGTCCCGGTTGCCGACATGGGCGGCGGCCTGGACGGCCGTCTCGGCGTCGCCCGGCTGCCACTCGTTGGCCGTGTTCAACAGCGCCGGCTCGTCGGCCAGCATCTCGCGCACGCGCGCCAGATTGCCGTGGCCGGCGATGACGAACTCGCGCACCAGGTCCTTGTCCAGCGTCGAAAGAGGATTTATGTCGGTCATTGGCGCTCCTTACTCGCGGGTGAACGGCCCGCGTGACGCGATCATACCAGAAACGCGCCGTTGGTAGTCAGGCAATTTTATCGCCGTTCTTGCTTCCTGGAGGACGGCGATAAAATCGCCTGACTACCAACGGCATGTGACGTGGAAACAAAAAAGCCGCTCTCCCGGATTGGGAGAGCGGCCTGTTCACCTTCTCAGGTTATACAGTGCCCTGCTGGGCTCGAATTTACCAGTTGCTACGGTTGCGATCCCGATTGCGATCGCCGTAATCGTTACGACGGCCACCGCCGCCGCCACTGCCGCCGCTGCGGTAACCACCGCCGCCGCCGCCGGAACGTTCCTCGCGCGGGCGGGCTTCGTTGACACTCAACTCACGCCCGTCCACTTCCTTGCCGTTCAAGGCCTTAATGGCCGCATTGGCCGCCGAATCTTCCATCTCCACGAACGCGAAGCCGCGGAAACGGCCGGTGTCACGATCGTTGATCATGGCGATGGACTGGATCGCCCCGAACTCGGAAAACAGGTCGCGGACCTGATCCTCGGTGGCGTTAAACGACAAATTACCTACATACACTTTCTTCGACAACTTGAAACTCCGTAAAACAGATAACGGGCCGGTAGCAGTGCAATCCACGCTCCAGCCCGGACAACAAAACCAATTGCAATCATACACGACTTTCGAAAGAATGCAACCCCCCGGAAGGCAGTTGCTCATGTTGAGTGGCATCGCGCCCGTAGCGCAGCCTGTCAGGCTGCGCTACGGGCGCAAAGGACGGCCATTTATTGCCTCACTACGAACCGGTGTACTCGCGTCGCAAGAGGCCGTAACACAGCCGATCCCAGCGCCGTCCGTTGAGGTAGGTGGCCTCGCGCTCGCGCCCTTCCTCGACAAAGCCGGCGTGGCGCAGCCCCGCTTGCGCCAGGTGGTTGTACTCAGCCGTCGCCGCGGCGATACGCACCAGGTCAAGCGCATCAAAGGCATAATCGATAATCGTCCGCGCCGCGTCGGTCCCGTACCCCTGCCCTCGGTCAGCGGCGCGGGCGATGCCCACGCCCAATTCGGCCGTCCGGTTCTGCCAATCGATCTGAGCCAACTGGATGTCGCCCACCAGCCGGCCATCGAGGGTGAAGATGCCCAGGTCAATGCGGCTCTTGCCCTGCCCCACCTGGATGTCCTCGAACCAGTTCTCCGCGCCCTCCACCGACAGGCCGGGGCGGATGCGTTCGGTCGGCAGCGGCGCGGTCGGCTCATAGGCCTCCCACAGTTCCCGGCAATGCTCCCGTTCCAGCGCCCGCAAGATGACGGTGCGCCCGCGTAGCTCAACCATGTAACCCTCCTGAGCAATTATGAATTAGGAATCATGAAAGCGGCTACACCAAACCCGTCCCGAAATCACGATTCCTAATTCTTAAGCACAGATCTAGACGTTTGGATCGGCCGAGCGGTTGAAGGAGAAGCGACGGATATCGTCTCGCTCTTGCCAGCCCACCTCCTTCCAGAAAGCGATGGCCCCGCTGTTGTCGGCGAACACATCAATGTGGGTCTTGTGGATATCGATGGACTCCAGGGCGTCGAGGGCGCGCGCTACCAGAGCGCGGCCGACGCCCGCCCGGCGGCAGTCGGCGGCGACGGCCAGGTGGTGCAGGGAACCGCGCCGCCCGTCGTGGCCGCCGAAGACGCAGCCGATGAGCCGGCCATTCTCCTCGGCCACGAAGCTGAGGCCCGGGTTGCGCGCCAGGTAGCGCCCGATGGCCTCAGGCGAGTCGGCCGCCCGCACCGCCACGCCCGGTGTGCCGCGCATCAATTCCAACACCGGCTCATAGTCCTCTATTGTCATCACCCGAATGTTCATATCACCAGATCTAAAAGAATGATCCGCCTCGAATCCATGAGTGAAAGCTGGGTTCACTCTGTCAATAGAGTGGCTAGTGTGGCCTCGACGGCCTGAGCTGCCCGGTCGCCGCCGGCATTGGTGACGGCCAGAACAGCCATATCCCGCTCCGGCACGATGGCGACAGTGGTATAGAACATCGTATTGGAGCCATTATGCCAGACCGTCTGTGCGCCGGCGGTCTCGTTCTCCTCATTCAACCAGCCCAACGCATAGTGGTTCTCCGATTGCGGCGTATACAGTTTGGCGACCGACTCATCGGTGAGAAACGAGCGGTCGCCCCGCAAGGCGAGACGGAATTCCTTCCGCCATCGCCCCCAATCCCGTCAGAAAGCGCCCCCTCCAGGTTCCATGAGCCTATTCTCTACCAGAAGCCGTCCGACCGACGGATTATCTACCCGATCGCTCTTCCGGCCCACGTGTAAACCAGCCCACCGCCGCCGCCAGCCGGAACCCCTCGCTCTCGAACAAGGCCCGCGAGGCGGCGTTGTCGAGATTGATCTCGGCCGCCGCCTCACGCAGGCCCGGCTCGGCCAGCGCCGCCGCCAGCAGCGCCCGGCCGATACCCCGCCGCCGGTAGCCGCGGTCGACAAAGAAGTCGTAGACGGTCAGGTGATCGCCATCCAGGTCGCCGGTCAGTAGACCGACCAGCCGGCCAGCGTCGCGCGCCGTCCAGGCCAGGATGCCCTCGCCCCAACGGCGCATCTGCCGGATTTTGTCCTCGACGGAAGCGACGCCGCCGTACATCTCGCCCATGCCAGTGTAGTGATCGTGGTAGCCGTCGCGCACCAGCATGGCCCACTCGTCAACCGGCAGTGCGCCGAAGGAAAGCCGCTCAATCGTGAAGGATAGTGCGTCGTCTGTCATAAGCCCTCGTTGGCCGCCCCGTCCGCCTGTTGCCGGGCTACCCAGGCTGCGTCCAGGCGGGTCAGCCGCTTCTTCTTCAGGTTCTCGCGCATGATGCGGCGCACGTCAGGGTCGTCATCGGCCAGCCAACGTTCCATCAACGCCTTGCCCCGCTCCGGCGCGGCGACGACAGCCACGCTCCAGCAATAGCTCAGCCCCTGGCGCAGCACGGCGAACAGTTCCGTCCGGCGGTCGGCCGCGCCGCGTAGGCCGGCGGTGATGCCATCCAGCACGTCGAGCACGCGCTCGGCGTCGGCCGGGTCGCGCAGCAGCGCCGGCTCGCACAGCGCCGCGGCGATGGCCCGCTGCTCCAGCCGCGACCCGGCGGCCCACGCCTCCGCCTCGGCCAGCAGCGCCGCCATATCGGCCGCGCCCCATCGTTGTAGAGCCATGGCTGTCGCCTCGCGGACGCGCCAGCGCGGGTCGTTCGCCAGCCGCCGCAGTTCTGGCAGAACGCTCCGGTCGCCCTCAGCCAGCAGCCGCCCCAACCCCAACGCGCCGCAGACGGGCAGGAACTCGCCCGGCGTGTTGGTCGGCGCGACCGAGGCGCCGAGGGCCAGCCAGCGGTAGAATTGGTCGACGTCCCCCTCGTCGGCCGCGGCCTGGGCCAGTTCCAGGTTAGACCGTGGCCCCGGCAGGCGCGACTCAGCCAGCAGGAACGACTCCCAGTCGCACATCTGGCGCAGATGCTCGCGGTACGTTTCAATCTTGCCCATAGTTCTTCTCAACAGCAGTTCTTAATCAGCCACGGCGTACAGGCCACAGTCCGCGGTTAGAACACCGGCGGCTAGCCAACTGCCACTACCCTGCTCCTCCGGTGAAGTCCTTTCGGTAGATGAGTAATCCACTGGTTACGCGAAAACCAAGGGCCTGGTAGAAGGCGTAGGCATTGTCGCGGTAGTTGTCGGTATGCACCTCGATATGATCGACGCCCTGCGCCCGCAGCCGGCGAATGCCTTCGGTGGCAATGGCCCAGGCCGCGCCAGTGCGGCGGGCGACAGCGCTAACGCCCAGCGGTTCGATCTGGCCGGCGACTACACCGCCGACCGCCCCCCGCCACAGAACGCAGAAGGCGGCCAGTTCGCCATCCGGCCCTTCGACCACCAGATCGAGGCACGGCCGGTAGTCGGGCTGGCGCAATGTGGCCGCGCGCCACGGCTCGGTCATGTTGGCGCTCTCGAAGACAGCGCGGTGCAGGGCGACGTAGGCCGGAACCTCGGCCGCGCCGCGCAACGACCGGACGGTGAAGCCCGGCCGCGGTTTGCAGAGCGGCACAGGCGTGTCGGTGTCGAGACGAAAGATGACCTCCGTCCAGGCGTCCTCGCCGCTCTCTTGAGAGGCCCAGCCAGCCGCGTTCAACGCGCCCCGCCGATCGCTCCACTCCTCTCTGACCGGGGTGAACCAGGCCGGGCGGCCGTAGGGTGTGTCCAGCAGTTGCGTCGCTTGCCGACCGGCCCACTCCAGGATGACCCGGTGGGTGTCGGGCGGCGCGTCGGGACGCAGGACGTAGTCAAGCTTCCAGAACGGGGTTTGCAGCACGGCCCAAGCCAGCAGCCGGCCGGCGGCGTCCTCCCACAGCGCCACGTTGTCAGGGTTGTCGAGCGCCCAGGAGCACAGGCGGTAGGGCAGGTCGATGACGTGGATGGCCGCGTCCGGGTGTTCCCGCGCCAGAGCCAGCATACGGGCCACGTCGTTCGCGCCGCGAAAGGGTGTGGGGTTCATGGGATACCTCAGCAGGTATTATCCGCGGATTGCGCCGATTGGGCAGATCGATTCAGGCTAGTTCCCACAGGCCGCGGACGGCGCCCACTCCATTCACCCGCCTAGTGCGCTGATTCCCTTGGCCGGGCAAAACGATAGTCGGCGAGCGTCCGTGCTCCCCACAGGAAAACGATGACCCCCACAGTGAAGACTGTGACGAAACAGATAAAGAATGGCTCATAGTGCGAACCGTTATTTGGGAATAGCGAAAAGCTCACGCCATCCAGAGCGTGGAACACAATAACGGCAAATACACTCTTGCCCGTGTTATTGAAAAGCCAGACGATGAGGATGCGCAGCCCCACGGAGTACAGCCGTTGCCAGGCTATCCAGGACCAGGGTCGGTGTGCTTGTAGATCGGGCACGATGTGCCAGACGGCCCACACCACACCGAGGAAGGCAGCTGCGCCCAGAGCGCTCCAACGCACGGGCAGACGCTCTATAACATACCCCTGCCATCCCACCTCTTCGCCAATCGCGGCGACGAAGAACAGGGCAAAGAAGATCGGCGCCAGCCATAGTGGGACTTGCGGATCAGCTGGCAGCGGCGCCCTGCTTAGGCGCATCAGAGCGTAGGCCACCACATAGATTGTGGGCAGCAGGCCAAACATGGGGATGTACCATCGCTTCCTCTCGATTCTGCGGTAATCCGTGACACGCCTTAGCAGGCGCTTCACGCCGCTCGCGCCCGATTCCCGATAGGTGAGGATCAAGGCAGTTAAGAGAGGATTGACGGCCATCAGCGCGCTGACGGGTAAGTCGACTGGCAGTTTTCCTTGCAACCTATCACCGGCGATAGCGCCTAACCACCAAAATGGAACAGAGAGAACGAAGAGCCATAGCAAGAAGGCCCAGGGGAAACGAGAGGACGGCGCTTGAGCGTCCATGATAAGCTTTCCTCAGGCTATTCGCTCTTCCTGGCAGCTACGAATGGCGTGGCGGGGATGAGCAGGGATGGGCCGGCGGCAAGGCCCTGCTCGGCCAGCGCGGCGGCGTATTCGGGGTGGAAGTGGAACGCGCCGTCCCGATAGATCTCGCGATCCCAGGGGTTGAGTATCAACTCGTCAGTGATGAGGCCCACGTAGTCGGCGGCGCCGGTGCACCAGGTGTGGGCGTAGAGGGTGGCCGTCCGCGCCTCGGCCGCGCCCAGCGCCAGGGCGCGCGCCCGCACCATTCCGAGCGTCTCGCCTGTGCTGCACATCTCGTCCACCACCAGGACGCGCCGCCCGGCGACGGCCGCCGGCGGCTCCACCAGCCACAGCGGCGACTCGCGCACGACCACGTCGTCCACCCGCCGCGTCAGCCGCACGGGGTAGACCTCGACCTGCAAGAGGTGGGCCAGTAGCGTGCCGGGGTAGTAGCCGCCGCGGCCGACGGGCAGGATGATCTCCGGCTGCCAGGGCGCGACGGCGACGGCCAGCGCCTTTACCAGGCCGTGAAAGTCGTCCCAGGAGATGGGGTGGATGCCGGTGCGGGTGGAGTAATCATAGGGGTTGTTCATAACACCTCGATCGGATACTGGCCGGGGCCGAGCAGTGTCTCGATCTCGCCGCCACCGGGGTAGTAGGCGTTGGCGCGGGCGTCTCAGCGCTGGCCGCTGCAGGGGTGGTTGATGGCGGGACAAGCGTCGGCGCGACGGTGGGGGCGTCCCCCGTGGTAGCCGTCGCCGCGCCGGTTAGGCCGGCCACTTCCGGGGCGCCCAGTGAGGCACAGGCCGCGAGCAGCGCGAGCAGACAGAGTAGAAGGAGAGGCCGGATCATGGGCCGCATTATAGCACCGCCGCCAATCGCCCTGTAGCGCAGCCATTCCTGGCTGCCTATGCGCGCAGTCAGGAATGACTGCGCTACTCACCCACCTGCTCACCAAACCTGAACACTCTCCCAACAACTTCATAACTGGCCCTTTACATCTCTGGGCTATAGTGCCGTGCAGTAGCGATAACCGAGATCGCCAACGAGGCAAGTGAAACATGAACCAATCAAGTGAATCGAAATCCACGGTCGGGCGTAAGGCATCCGACCGCGTCAAGAACTTCCTGGCGGCTACGGGCTTCGCCCTGGGCGTGCTGGGCGGCGGCATGCTCATCCAGCGCGACGACACCCCGACGACCGACGCCACCACGGCCGCCCCCGCCCTGATCGTCACGGCGACCGCCACCCCGGCCGCGTCGACGGCGACCGCGCCAACGGCGACCGCGCCAACGGCGACCGCGACCGAGGACGAGGACACCGCCACGACGGTGCAGAGCCAGACCGACGGCCGGTCATCCTCACGCCCCTTCCCCGGCGCGATGACCTCATCCCGTTCGTCAAGATAAGCAGAAGAATCCGCAAATCTGCGCCATCTGCTTAATCTGCGGATCATTTCTGGAGCAATGACATGACACCAACCTTTCCCCATCTGCACCTCCACCGCTTTCGGGCGATGGGGTCGGAAATGGGCGTGTGGCTGCAACTGGCCGACGGCGATGCGGCCGAGGGGCTGCTGCGCGGCGCGGCGGCGCTGTTCGACGAGGCGGAGCGCCGCCTGTCGCGCTTCGATCCCGACAGCGAACTTTCCCGGCTGAATGAACGGCCGGATGAATGGGTGGAGGTGTCGCGCCTACTGTGGCGGGTGGTGACGAGCGCCCTCCAGCTGGCCGAGGAGACGGATGGGCTGTTCGACCCTACCCTGCTCGACGCCATGCTGACCGCCGGCTATGACCGGCCGTTCGACCCGGCCTGGCGCGGCGGCAACGGGCACGTGGCCGCCAACGCGCCGCCGCTCTTCGGCCAGTGGCAGCTGGTCGAGCGAGACGGGGCGCGGCGGGCGCTGCGGCTGTCGCACGGGGCGCGCCTCGATCTAGGCGGCATCGCCAAGGGGTTCACAGCGCGGCAGGTCGTGGACTGGCTGAGCGTCTGGGGGCCGTGTCTGGTGGATGCTGGCGGCGACCTGTCGGCCGGCGATGGGCCGGCCGGCGAATCGGGTTGGCCCGTGGCCGTGGCCGCCCCATCTGGCATGACAGCCGGCGACACGCCCGACCGGCCGGCGCTACACCTGTGGCTGAGCAACGCTACGCTGGCGACGTCGGGCGTGGATTATCGCTGGTGGCTGAGCGGCGGCCGGCGTCACCACCACGTCATCGACCCGCGCACCGGCCGGGCGGCTGAGACGGATTTGCTGACGGCCACGGTACTATCGGCTGACGCCGCGCGGGCCGAAGCGTGGGCCACGGCGCTGCTGGTGGCCGGCCAGACGACGGCCCTCTACCGCGCCGACCAGCACGATTTGCCGGTGGCGCTCTTCGCCGCGGATGGCCGGCTGAGTCTGACGCCGGCGCTGGGGCGGTTGATCGTCGACGAGCCTTCCTAATACAGTTGGGAGTGGCCGTGGCACAGGTTCCTTAACCTGTGTGCTAAACGACAGGTTAAGAAACCTGTGTCACACGGAGGACGACACTGGCTGTCTCCTCCGGCGTCTGTCTCGCGGTGATGACAACGTGCTTTGCCAACCGCAAGAAACGGTCATCGGCCAGAAGGTGGTCGTTGAAGTCGGGGGATAACCTGTCCGGCCGCTGGCGCGTCTTCAGAATGCGGCGCGACTCCGCCAGATCGGGATGTGGCAGCAGCAAGACTACGTACGGCAATGGGGCCAACGCCCGGTCAATACGCGCCTGCCGCACCGCGTCGGGGGCAATCGGGTGGCCGCCGCCCAATTCCAGCACGCCGGCCGGATGCTCGCTCAGAAAGCACTCCACCGCGCTGGCAAAGTACTGTCGCCGGTAGCTGTACCACGCCCACGACCCCTCGGCGTCATGAATGCGCCTGGCCCGCTCGGCGTCGAAGCCCAATGGCTCGATGTATGCGCGCTCAAGTTGGTCAAGCGAGTAAGCTGGCCAGCCCAATTGCGCCGCCAACAGGTCGCGGACGGTGCTCTTGCCGGCTTTCAGCGGGCCGATGAGGACAATGAGACTGTCCGAGGTCAAGATGTGCTGCCTACCAACTTGCGCCGGCTGATGCCACAGGCAGTTACCGGTCGGCGGTTGCCGTGGCGAGCGACTGCCCAGTGGCGGCCGCTTCGACCACTGCCCGTATAGCCGCGCTCGTCTCCCGCCCGTGCGCCTCGTTGAAGGCTAACGATGCGTGCTGAGCATCCTCGACCACCACGTGTACGCTGTTGGAGGACAGCTGGGCCAACTCCGCTTGTAGCCCCGCCCAACCAGACGACGCTCCCTGCCCGGCCGTCACCACGGCCAACGGCAGGTCGCCCAGGTCGCCCAGCGCCTGCGCATCACGGTAGATTCCCTCACGCGCCGCGCCCTCGGCTTGGGCGCTGCGCCAGTGGCTGGCCGATGACAGGAACGCCACCGTCTCCGCGTGCTGCCGCGCGGGCAAGTCCTGAAAGTCAATCTCGCCGCCGGCGGCGAAGTACAGGCGAAACACGCCCAGGCTGGTGAGAAGCGGGAAGTAGTTCGAAATCGAGAGAAACTCCTCCATGGCGGCCACCATTTCGGGATAGCGGTCGAACTGCTCCGGGTGGGCGGCGTCCACCAGAACGATGCCGACCACCTCTTGCGGATAATCGGCCGCGTAGCGGCGCACGTAGTTGCCGCCGATGGAGTGGCCGACCAGGACGTAGGGGCCTGCTTCCCCGGCGACCTGGAGCGCGGTGTGCAGATCGGTCACGGTGCGCGCCAGCGTGCG
>NZ_JAYRVJ010000531.1:0-3875 GCF_041918635.1 Promineifilum sp. (SeqCode) | reverse complement strand
CGGCGACGGCGGCGCGGTGGTCACCAACCGGCCGGAGGTGGCTGAGCGGCTGCGCCTCCTGCGCCAATACGGCTGGCGGGAGCGCTACGTCAGTGACGTGCCCGGCTACAACAGCCGGCTGGACGAGTTACAGGCGGCCCTTCTGCGCGTGCGCCTGCGTCACCTGGAGGCGGAGAACGAGGTGCGCCGCCGGCTGGCGGCCCGCTACGACGCGGCGCTGGCGGGCCTACCGGTGCGCTGTCCCGCCTCGCCGGCTGATGATGACCGCCACGTCTACCACCTGTATGTCATCCACGCCAAGCGCCGCGACGCGCTGCGCGACTACCTGACCGCTCGCGGCATCGGCGTGGGCATCCACTACCCCGTCCCCGTCCACCTCCAGCCGGCCTATACCCATCTGGGCTACGGCCCCGGCCGTCTGCCGGCTACCGAGGCTGCCGCCGCCGCAATCCTCTCGCTCCCCATGTACCCGGACTTGTCCGAGGCTTCTGTCGATGTCGTCGCCGCGGCCATCCGGGCTTTCTATACGACCTAATGGAAAGGGCATCCACGGCCCTGATTTCACCCCTACACTCAGGGAGAAATCTGTGAAATCTGTGGATTCGTCTCCCACATATGGATACCTCTCTCGCCACTATTCGCCAGTTCCTCGTTGACCACTACGACGACGAAGAGATCAGCCGCCTCTGCTTCGACCACTTCTATGATCTCTATCAGCAGTTCACCGGCGAGATGAGCCTGGGCCGCAAGGCGCGGGAAGTGGTGGACTACTGCCGGCGGCGCGACCGGCTGCCGGCGCTGCTGGGCGTGCTGGAGCGCGAACGACCGGAACCGTTCCGGCGCGTCTTCGGCCGCCGCGCGGAAGCGTCCGCCAGCCGGCGCGTGAACCTCAACACGGCCACGGCCGAGGCGCTGCGCCAATTGCCGGGTATCGGCCCAACGCTGGCCGCGGCCATCATCGAGGCCCGGCCGTTCGCCACCCTCGACGGTCTGTCGCGCGTGCGCGGCATCGGGCCGCGGCGGCTGGCGGCGCTGCGGGAGTGGTGCGAAGTGTAAGCAGCGATAGGACTCCGCTTTCCCCACGCTGCGCATAGTAATATGCCTGTTCGTTTTCCTCTGACGCCCCGTTCGGCTATACTACCGGAGCCGGCTTCGCGCCGAGATTGCAATTGAGAGAGAAAAAATGCCCACAGCATTGATCACGGGCGTGACCGGCCAGGATGGTTCCTATCTGGCCGAGTTTTTGCTCGGCCAGGGCTACCGCGTGGTGGGGATGGTGCGGCGTTCGAGCACGCTGAACTTCCACCGGTTGGCCCATATTCAAGATAAGCTCGAGCTTGTGCCCGGCGACCTGAGCGATCAGGTGTCGCTCATCCATATTCTGGAGGAGCACCGGCCGGACGAGGTCTACAACCTGGCCGCGCAGTCGTTTGTCAAGACCTCCTGGAACCAGCCTGTCTTCACCGGCGACGTAACCGCCCTGGGTGTCACTCGTGTCCTCGACGCCATCCGCATCGTCGATCCGCGCATCCGCATGTACCAGGCCAGTTCCAGCGAGATGTTCGGCAAGGTGGTCGAAGTGCCGCAGCGGGAGACGACACCCTTCTACCCCCGCAGCCCCTACGGCGTCGCCAAGGTTTACGGCCACTGGATCACCGTCAACTACCGCGAGAGTTACAACCTCCACGCCACGTCGGGCATCCTGTTCAACCACGAATCACCCCGCCGCGGCCTGGAGTTCGTGACGCGCAAGATCACCCATCAGGTCGCGCGGATCAAACTGGGGCTGGCTGAGGAGTTGCGCCTGGGCAACCTGGACGCCCGCCGCGACTGGGGCTTCGCCGGCGACTACGTGCGCGCCATGTGGCTCATGCTCCAGCGCGACATCCCCACCGACTACGTCATCGCCACCGGCGAGACGCACTCGGTGGAGCAATTCCTCGACATCGCCTTCGGCACGCTTGACCTGGACTGGCACGACTATGTGGTTCAGGATGAGCGGTTCATGCGCCCGGCTGAGGTGGATTTGCTCGTTGGCGACCCCAGCAAGGCCGGTAGCGAGTTGGGCTGGGAACCGCAAGTCACCTTCGCCGAATTGGTCAAGATGATGGTTGATGCCGACCTGAAGCTGCTGAAGGCCGGGGAAATTGCTGTATAAGATAGGGCCCTGATTCAAGGAGAGGCTATGACTCAAATCATATTCGGCACCGACGGCTGGCGCGGCCGCATCGCCGAAGATTATACCTTTGACAACGTGCGCCGCTGCGCTCAGGGCTTCGCCACCTTTCTGCGAGAGGAAGGGCTGGCCGAGCGGGGCGCGGTCATCGGCTACGACCAGCGCTTTCAGGCGGAGCACTTCGCCGCCGCGGCAGCCGAGGTGCTGGCGGCCAACGGCGTGCCCGTCTGGCTGACGCAGAGCAACACGCCCACGCCGGCTATCTCCTACTCGGTGCAGGACAAGCGCGCTGCTGGGGCCATCAACATTACTGCCAGCCATAACCCACCCCACGACTGCGGCTTCAAGGTGCGTGACGCGGCAGGTGGGGCCATTCCGCCGGGTGACTTGAAGCGTATCGAGTCGGCCATTCCTCCGGCGCAGGCGAGCGGGGGAGTGGGGGAGCAGGGGGGCGTCCGGCGGATGAAGCTCGACGACGCCCTGAGCGACGGCATTGTGCGGCTGTTCGACCCCGCGCCGGCTTATATCGCCCTGCTGAACCGGCTGGTGGATATTGAGCCGATCAAGGCTGCCGGCTTCAACGTGCTGGTCGATTGCATGTGGGGCAACGGCGCGGGCTGGTTCCCGCGCCTCCTGACCGACGGGACGACGCAGGTGCACGAGGTTCACAACGAGCGCAACCCCGTCTTCCCCAAGATGGCCCGGCCGGAGCCTATCCCGCCCAACATTGACGACGGCCTGAGCTACGTGTCCCGGCTGGGGGCCGATGTCGCCATCATCACCGATGGCGACGCCGATCGCGTGGGCCTGGGCGACGAGAACGGCCGCTTCATCGACCAGTTGCGCGTCTACGGCCTGCTCGGCTACTACTTCCTGGAGGTGCGCGGCGAGCGTGGCCCCATCGTCAAGACCATTTCCACGACCAAGATGCTTAACAAGCTGGGGGCGCTCTACAACGTACCCGTCTACGAGACCGGCGTTGGTTTCAAGTACATTGCCCCCAAGATGAAAGAAGTGGACGCCATGCTCGGCGGTGAGGAGAGCGGCGGCTACGCCTTCCGTGGACACGCCCCCGACCGCGACGGCATCCTGGCCGGCCTCTACCTGCTCGATATGATGGTGCAGACGGGCAAGAAGCCGTCGCAACTGCTCGACTGGCTGTTCGAGAAGGTCGGCCCCCACTACTACGACCGCATCGACACCGCTTTCGAGACGGCCCGGCGCGGCGAAGTGCAGGCCCGCGTCGTCGCCGCCCGCCCGGAGAGCATCGCTGGCCTGAAAGTGACCGAGATTTCCACCCTCGACGGCTTCCAGTTCCACATGGAAGACGGTGGCTGGCTGCTTATCCGCTTCAGCGGCACGGAGCCGATCATCCGCGTCTACTGCGAGACGACCCACGCCGACAAGGTGCAGGCGATTTTGCAGGATGGCCTGCGTATTGCCGGCCTCAAATAGGTTCTAGGGGCTAGGGAAGAGAGTTCTTGCCCTAGTCCCTGGCCCCTAACCCCTAACCCCTATGAAAGCCTTCCAAGACTACTACCCCGACGAAGTGAGCCACTGCTACGGCTGCGGACGGCTGAACGAGCACGGCTTGCAGATCAAGAGCTATTGGGACGGCGACGAGACGGTCTGCCACTACCAGCCGCGGCCTCACCACACGGCTGTGCCCGGCTACGTCTATGGCGGCCTGCTGGCCTCG
>NZ_JAYRVJ010000530.1:0-5213 GCF_041918635.1 Promineifilum sp. (SeqCode) | reverse complement strand
CCGTGGTTCATTTATTCCACCCCCACCTCGATAGCATCCCCCACCGGGTTGGCCGCGGCGTCGAGGACGGGCACGGCCTCCAGCGACGGGAAGCGATACATCCCCACGCGCATCGTCAGCGGCGGCGCGGCGCCGGCCGCGTCGGGCAGCAGGAAGCGGCTGACGACCACGTCCCCCGCCCGCCACTGGGCCGCGCTGAACGCCGCCGCGTCCGCCTGGGCCGCCCGCGCTCCCGCCCCGTCCAGCAGGTGGTTGAAGAAGTGGTAGTCGGCCGGGTCGGGGTTGTCGGCCGTGCGCCACTGCACGTCCCACAGTAGTCCCGCCGGCCCCCAGCGCGCCGCGTGGCCGGTCAGCCGCACGAAGTTCGCCAGCAGCGGCGGCGGGTCGAGCGCGGCGTCTGGCTGCGGCGCGGCCCCGCCCGGCAGCGCCAGCGCCTCATAGGCCAGCGCGCTGCCCGCCACCGGAACCCGTTCCGCCCCGGCCGCCGCAGCGCGGTAGAGGTCGCGCGTCGCGGCCGGCCCGTCGGCCGCGGCCGTGTCCAGCAGGACGACGGCCGGCGCGGCCGGGAAGAGCGCTTCCCGGTTCAGGTGGGCGAAGCGGCGCGGCGTGTCGTGCAGCAGCGCCTCGAACTCGGCGGCGAAGTCGTCCTGGGCCGGGTCGGAGCCGTCGCCGGCGATGACCACCTCGGCCGCGCCCGTCTGGCGTAGCAGCCCGCGCGCCCGGCCGGCGGCCAGCAGCTTCGTCGCCAGAGGCACGCCGAAGGCGCTATCGGCCGGGGCGGCGGCCACGTCGGCCATCACCCCGCCCCAGGCCACCAGCTGGAGCGCCGCCGACAGGGCCAGCGCCGTCCAGGCCGTCGCCCGCGCCGCCGGCCCCCATCCGGCCAGCAGCCGCGCGAAGCCCGCCCCGGCGATGAGGTAGGCCGCGGGCAGGACGGCGATGAAGTAGTGGATGTAGACCGGCGTCCAGCCCCAGACGAACGTCAGCAGCGGGGCCAGCAGCCACAGCAACAGGATCACCCCCCCGCCCTCCCGAAGGGCGGGGGATCGCTCCCTCGCCCCTTGGGAGAGGGCTGGGGAGAGGGTCTGCCCCGCCATGCCCTCCCCTAACCCCGACGGCTCCCTCTCCCCATGGGAGAGGGCCGGGGAGAGGGTCTGCCCCGCCAGCCACACCCCCCCGCCAGCCAGCAACCCCACCCACAGCCCATGCACAGCCACCATCCCCGGCAGCCCCACGAACCCTTCCCCCGCCAGCCCGCCGATGCCCTCGCCGGCGACCAGCCGCAGTACCAGCCACAGCGCCTCCGGCGACGGCCCACCCGCCCCCGCCCCCGCGCCCAGCGGCAGCCCCCCTTCCGCCCGCCAGCGCCCCCACAGATACCATAGGAAGGGCGCGGCCGTCAGCCCCGCCAGCAGGACGCCCAGCGCCACCGCCCGCCACGCCACCCGCCGCCGGAAGATGACCAGCAGCGCCAGCGTGGCCGGGGCCAGCCCGACGGCCGCCGGGTGAATCTGCACGGCCACGGCCAGACAGAGGAGGTGCAGCGCCAGGAACCAGCGCCGCCCCTCGACCAGGGCCAGCGCCGCGCACGCCGCCCAGCCGACGGCGAAAAGGGGCAAGAGGTTCTGCGCCCAGAGCTTGCGCGAGAAGATGATGCCCCACGGCCCGGCGGCGAAGAGCAGCGCCGCCGCCAGCCCGGCCGTCCCGCCCCAGTAGCGCCGCCCCAGCCAGTAGACCCCGGCCACGGCCAGCGTGTTCAGCAGCCCGACGAAAAGCGTGGGCGCGAACGGGTGACGCCAGACGAGCAGCGGCAGGGCGTAGAGCCAGACGCTCAGCGGCGCGTTGGGGAAGCCGACCGACGTGGCGATGCCCCGCGCGGCCACGTCGCCGGCGGCCGTGTCCAGCGCCAGCGTCAGCAGCCGCGCCTCGTCCGCCTTGAACTCCGTCAGCCCCGGCCGGGCCATGCGGGCAACGCCGGCCAGCAGGAGGACGAGCAGCAGAGCGAGGGCTTCAGACCTGGACCGTTTCATGAACTACCCAAGAGGGAATAAATGAACCACGGATTTTCACGGATTTCACGGATGATACGGATTGAATCTGGTTCCGTGTTCAATCCGTTAAATCCGTAGAATCCGTGAAAATCCGTGGTTCATTCATTCCTCCCCATCCATATCCAGTATCAGGCTCACCGGGCAGTGGTCGGAACCCATCACCTCGGGGTGGATGGCCGCGCCGGCGACCCGCGGCCAGAGGTCGGGCGAGACGAAGAAGTAGTCGAGCCGCCAGCCGACATTCTTGTCGCGCGAGCCGGTGACCTGCGACCACCAGGTGTAGGCCCCGGCCGTGTCGGGGTAGCGGGCGCGGAAGGTGTCCACGTAGCCGCCGGCCACCACCCGGTCGATCCACTCGCGCTCGATGGACAGGAAGCCGGTCGTGTGGCGGTTCTGGCGCGGCCGGGCCAGGTCGATCTCCTGGTGGGAGGTGTTCACGTCGCCGCAGAAGATGAGGGGCCGGCCGGCGGCGCGCAGGGCGTCGATGTAATCCAGGAAGTCGGCGTTGTACTGCATCTTGAAGGGCACGCGGCTGTGGTCGCGGCTGCCGTTGGGGAAGTAGGCGGTGATGAAGACGAAGTCGCCGAAGTCGGCCACCAGCGTGCGCCCCTCCAGGTCGTAGGCGTCAATGCCCAGCCCGGCGGCCACGGTCACCGGCTCGCGCCGGGTGTAGAGGGCCACGCCGCTGTAGCCCGGCCGGGCGGACGAGGCCCAATAGGTGTGGTAGCCGGGCGGGGCGCGCAGGGCGTCGTCCAGCTGGTCGGGGTGGCACTTCGTCTCCTGGATGCCCAGGATGTCGGGCTGCGCCGCCGCCAGCCACTCCAGGAAAATCCCCTTGCGGTGGACGGCGCGCAGGCCGTTGACGTTCCAACTGTAGAGGTGGAGCATGGGGGAGATTGTAGCATGGGGTATTGTGCAATTCACGTGAGCGGGTCGCGCCGGGCGTTCAGCAAACCGAACATATCGGTCGAGCTTCGCGTCGGCGGCACGATCATGTGCGCCGGATGGAGCAAGAAGCTATCCGTCTGTTGGCCGCCCAACCCGCCGTGGACGCCGATGAGTTCCTCCAGGGCGGCGACGGTGTTGTCGGGATAGACGGTGCTGATGATGGTCAGGTCGCCGGCGCAGGGGTAATCGGACACGCGCCGCACCTGCCAGGCGCGCAGTTCGACGTCGCCATAGAGCGCCAGCGGGTCTTCGCCGCTCACGTCACCGGTATGCAGATTGCGTGCGCCTCGCGGCCCCAGGGCCAGCGGCACGCCCTCATCGTCGTCGACCACAACCAGCCCGACGCCCTCATGCCGGAGGAGCGCGTCGATCAGGTTGGGGTAGGCGCGATTCAACTCATTCATCGTCGCCCGCCGGGGGAAGGCGTGGAAATAGACCTGGGCCAGGTTGCCGCTGCCGCAGAAGGTGACGTCGGCCCCCGCTTCCACCCCCTCGCGCTCGTACTCCTCCAGCTCTTCGACCGCTTCCTCGGCCAATTCCCGCATCCCCTCGGTCATGACCTTGCCAAGGCTGCCGCCCATCTCCTGCTGCTGAATGTTGCTGAGTTCGGCGGCCATGGCGACCATCGACGACGAGCCGTCGTCCAGATCGTAAGCCGCCGACACAACCGTGCCGGTGGGCAAGTAGCGCTCGATGAACTCCAGCAGCGTGTAACCGTAGCGCATCTTGAACGTCGCCCCCGACGATTGACCGTGGTCGGACAGGAGCAACAGCTCATAGGGCCGGGGAGCCTTGTGGGCGATGACAGTCCGCAGTTCGCCCAGGAAGCGGTCGAAGCCGCGCAGCGTGCCGAAGGCGTGGCGCGACCACGGCCCGGAGAAGTGGGCGACCTTGTCGTAGCCCGGCCAGGTGGTGTAGACGATCGGTTCGCCGCGGCCGATCTGCACCAGCGTCAGGAAACCCGACACCTCGCGCATGAACACCGTGGTCGCGGCGCGATAGAGCGGGTAGAAGCCGGACAGACGATTGAGCCGCGGCTGGACGCCGCGCACCACATCCAGCGTGTATTGCCATACCTCCAGCAGCGCCTCACCGATGAACTTGCCCACGACGCGCAGGAAGAAATGGGGATTCAGCAGGAGCAGATAGATGTCGCGGGCGCGGGCCTGGCGCTCCTCGTCCTCGCCGCCGCTCAGGTCTGTCGCTGTCAGCAGCGACAGCCGGGCGTCGCCGTCGAGCAGGTTGTTGATGCTCACGCCGTCGCGCAACAGTCCATTGCCGCCGCCATAGCGAGCGTTGATGAGCGCCGCGTCGCTCCCGGCCACGTAGAGGCGGTTCTCGGCCTTGTTGAACCAGCGGAAAGCGGGAATGTCGTCATTGTCGCCGTAGAGAATGCCCGCCTGACAGGCCGCCGTCTGCGACGACAGCCCGCAATCGGTTCGGGAAAGCACATACCCGTCTTTTTCGATCAGGCGCGCGATGTTGGGCATATAGCCGCGAGCCAGCGCGTCTTGCAGGTGGTAGTAGCTCAGCCCATCCACCTGCAGGATGATCACGCCGCGATAGTCGTCCGCTGGCAAGCCGCCTTGCCCCTGGGCAAGCTGGCTTTCGATCACGGCGCGATAGAACGAACCCTGATCGTCGATCCCCACCAGTCCGGAGACGATCATGTTGACCACCGCCAGCACGATACCGCCGGCGATGGCCGGCAGCCAGCCGTCAACCGTCAGCCCGCCGCCCATCACCGCGGCCGTCAGGCGCAACATCACGGCATTGACGAAAAATCCGGCAATGAGCAAGACGATGAATCCCTGGCGCATGACCGCCAGCAGGATGAGCGGCCGGACGGCGAGGTTCACCGCGCCCAGCAACAGCGCCGCGCCCAGCGCGACCATCCACGCCGGAAAGCCCGCGTGACCGCCCAGGCCAATCCCCGGCAGGAACCAGGCCGTGAGGCTGAGCGACACGGCGTCGATCAACCAGATGGCGGCAAACCGGAACAGGAATCGAAAGGCGGAGCGTGTTTTTTCCATGGGCGTGCTACCCTTGCCGCGCGCAACTTCAGACCTCAGAGGTCCGCCACCAACCTTAGCATTTCGTAAGTCCACCTGCCAGAAATTGACTAGCACGAACATATGTTCGATCCCTACAATGGGGGGCATCCTTTTTGCGCAAGGAGCCTGTCATGTCGACGAATACCGATTACTTCAACCT
>NZ_JAYRVJ010000529.1:0-1823 GCF_041918635.1 Promineifilum sp. (SeqCode) | reverse complement strand
TGGACATCTATTATATTGAGAACTGGACGCTGGGACTGGACGTGCGCATCCTGTTGCAAACTGTGCCGCATCTGCTCTCGGCGCGTGGGGCGTACTAAGCGAACTTGTGTGACCTACTCGCCCGAATCATCCTCAGGCGCCGCCGGCTGATCCATCCGCACCACTTCTCCGTGGACGTTGATCACGACCCGAAAGCCCAACATCCCCAACATATCCCGCGCCTGGGCGGGAACGCCCTGGGCGATGATCTGATCCATGTTGATGTTGCGCAGCGAGGCGTCCACGGCGGCCTTCGTCAGCAAGTCGTCGCTGCCCAACATTTTCAGCGCTTGCTCGACGGCTAGGTCTTTGTTCGCCTCTAGCTGGCTCAGGAAGAAAGCGAGTACCTGCCGGTCGACCGTCTCGGCGTCGATGTGGCGGTGGAAGCCGTCGTCATCGACCACGTACTGCGCCTCGCCGCCTACGATGGACATCGCCACCGGGTTCTCATATTCGTCATAGACCAGGCCATCGAACATCGCTTGTTGGGACATGATGCATACACTCCTGCTCCCGATCATACGAATTGCCGCGCCGACCGCAAGTGACTTTCCCAAAGCCCTCAGAATAGGGGCTAGGTTCTAGGGGCTAGGGGCTAGGGGAAAGCGTTCTTCCCTGGCCCCTGGAACCTGGCCCCTAGCCCCTGGCCCCTAGCTTCAGCTAATCCACTCGACGCCGGTGGTGCCGGTTACCACCCATTGGCCGTCCTGTTCTTGTAACACGTAGGTCTTGCCGCCGGCGGCCAGGCCAGCGACGTAGATGCTGCCCGCGACCTGCACCTCGCCGCCATCCTGGCGCTGAATGTTGCCCACCGTGATGATGACGCCGCCATCGGCCAGCGCCCCGGTATCCGGATCGAACTCCACGTCCTCGCGGCTGTCGATCCAGACGATCTCCGAAGGCAGGTCGCCCAGCGCGGCGGTGACTTCCTCCTGCACTTCCTCCGACAGCGCCGCCGGCTCCGCTCGCGTCGCCCCCGGGTCGCCGGCCGCGTCGTCGGTGTGGCGCACGATGTAGAGGATGGGCTTTGCCAGCGTGCCGCCGAACGTGTCGTCCGGCCCGGCCACCTGGCGCACCACGGCGCTGTAGATGGCGATCTCGTCTTCGGCTGATAACTCCGTCGCCCCGGATGAACAACCCAGCAGCACCAACGCGCCAACCAACAGCGCGATCATCAATCGTAACGGTTTCACGTTCACTCTCCTCTTCTCTTGCTCATACGCCGTTACCAAGACCCCATCATACAACAAGTCCCTGAATCAGAGATGAGGGGGGAGGAGCGCGCCGTGCCGCCCTTGTGCCATATGCTATAATGGAGTGGTTGAAATGTGGGTGGATTGCGCCTACATGACGAGGCGACTGACCGTGCCTTACTGCTTCGGTGTGATCCGGGCCGCGGTTGACGGTCTGTAAGCGATCATCAAAAACTAATAAAGGAAGTGTCCGCGGAAAGCACAGAATCTATAGGTGCTCAACTAACAATCTGCGTAATCTGTGAAATCTGCGGATTCCTTCCCAAACGGACACTGAAAGACCTTGTTCAGACCTCTCGACTGGCTACTCGGTTTCTTCTCGCTCGACATCGGTATTGACCTGGGCACGGCCAACACGCTGGTCGCCGTGCGCGATAAGGGCATTGTGATCAACGAGCCGTCGTGGGTGGCGATCAACAAGCGCACGCGCCGGCCGCTGGCTATCGGCGCGGAGGCGCGCGAGATGGTCGGCCGCACCCCCGGCGACATCGTCGCCATTCGTCCCCTGCGCGACGGCGTCATCTCGGAGTT
>NZ_JAYRVJ010000528.1:0-8525 GCF_041918635.1 Promineifilum sp. (SeqCode) | reverse complement strand
TCTACGGCGCGTCCACCCCGCCCGGCGCGCACGACGGCATCGACGGCTGGGAGCGTTTCGACAAGGTCATCACCATCGACCAGGCCCCCATCGGCCGCTCCACCCGCTCCAACGCCGCCACCTACACCGACGCCTTCACCCCCATCCGCGAGGCGTTCGCCGCCCAACCGCCCGCCCGCGAGCGCGGCCTGAGCGCGCAGCACTTCTCCTTCAACGTGCCCGGCGGGCGCTGCGACCGCTGCGATGGGGCTGGAATGCTGGCGGTGGAGATGCACTTCCTACCCGACGTGCAGGTGCGCTGTCCCGTCTGCCACGGGCGGCGCTTCAAGCGCGAGGTGCTGGCGGTGGAGTACCGAGGCCACAACATCGCCCAGGTGCTCGACATGACCATCGAGGAGGCGTTGACGCTCTTCGACGGAGTCCCCGCGGCCAAAGCGCGGCTGGGGCTGATGGTCGAGACGGGCATGGGCTATCTACAGCTCGGCCAGCCCGCCTCGACCTTCTCCGGCGGCGAGGCGCAGCGGGTGAAGCTGGCGAAGGAACTGTCGCGCCGCGCCACCGGGCGAACGCTCTACCTGCTGGACGAGCCGACGACTGGCCTGCACCCGGCCGACACGGCCCACCTGGTGCTGCTGTTGCAGCGGCTGGTCGACGCAGGCAACACGGTCATCGTCGTCGAGCACAACCTGGACGTGGTCAAGTGCGCCGACTGGGTGATCGACCTCGGCCCGGAGGGGGGCGAGGCGGGCGGGCAGATTATTGTCGCCGGCGCGCCCGAGACCGTCGCCGCCCACCCGGACTCTATCACCGGGCAAAAGTTGAAGGGGCTTCTTTCATAAATAAGAGGAACACAGAGGGACACATGGGTCACACAGAGTAAGAGCGTTTCTTTCTCTGTGTCTCTCTGTGTCCGGTCTCCGTGTCCCTCTGTGTTCCTCTTTAGAATCTGCCAAATCTGCCCAATCTGCGGATGCTCTCTTATACCTTGTGTCCGTTGGCGCGCCGGCCGCGGACGGACGCCAGCGGAATCTCGGCGATGAGCCGGTTCTCCTGCGTGCTCTGCTCCAGGTGGACAATGACGTTGTCGGTATCGACGGCCGTATGGCGGGCAATGACGGCCACGATGTCGTCCTTGATCTGCTCCAGCAGCCCCGGCGGCAGGTCGGCGCGGTCATGCACCAGCACCATCTGTAGACGCTGTTTGGCGACCTGACCGCTACTTTCGCTCTTACCCAGCAATCGGTTGAGCCAGTTCATGCGTCGCGCCTCCCTACTGTCCACCCATGAACGCCCGCAGCCGGGCCATGAAGCCCTGCTTCGCGGACAAATCCATGAAGGGTACGTCCTCTCCATCCAGCCGGCGGGCGACGTGGCGGAACGCCTCGCCCGCGCTGGAGCCGTTCAGGCCATGCATGACCAGCGGCAAGCCCTGATTGCTGGCGACCAGGATGCGCTCGTCCTCCGGGATGACGCCCAGCAGTTGGACGGCCAGCACGTCGAGCACGTCGGTCACGGAGAGCATGTCGCCGCGGCTGACCATCTCCGGCTTGACGCGGTTGATGATTAGCTGGCCCGGCCCTTTCTCCTCAGCCTCGATGAGGCCAATGATGCGGTCGGCGTCGCGGACGGCCGAGACCTCGGGGTTGGTGACGATGAGTACCTTGTCGGCCGGGGCCACGGCGTTGCGGAAGCCGCGCTCGATGCCGGCCGGCGAGTCGATGAGGATGTAATCCATCTCCTCGCGCAACTGGTCGCACAGCAGGATCATGTCGGAGGGGCTGACGGCGTTCTTGTCGCGCGTCTGGGCCGCCGGAATCAGATATAGCTCCGGTTGGCGCTTGTCCTTGATCATCGCCTGGCGCAGCCGGCAGCGCCCTTCGACCACGTCTACCAGGTCATAGACGATGCGGTTCTCCAGACCCATGACCACGTCAAGGTTGCGCAGGCCGATGTCGGCGTCGATGGCCGTCACGCGCTTGCCCCCCATCGCCAGGGCCGACGCCAGATTGGCTGTCACCGTCGTTTTCCCCACGCCGCCCTTGCCCGAGGTAACCGTCAAGACTTGTGCACTCATAGTTTTTGACCTTCCCGTTACAGAAGAATCCACAGATTTCACCGATGATACAGATTGTTTTGGTCGGCGGTCGTTAGTCGTTGGTCGCCAGTCGGAAGCGACCAACGACTAACCACTTACCACCAACGACCAACGCGACCGTCTGTGGCTCCTTTCCTCATCATACCGCGTGTCTCGTCTGCCACGGCTCGGCCACGATCTGGCCGTCGCGAATGGCCGCTTGCTCGGGGATGGGAGCGTGGCGGCTGTCGGGCGGGGCGACGGCGATCTGGTCGGCGATGCGCAGTTGGGTTGGGTTCAAATCCAGGGCGCAGATGACGGCGCCCGCGTCGCCCAACGCGCCGGCATGCACCAGGCCGCGCAGCCGGCCCCAAACGATCACGTTGCCCGCGGCAATGACTTCCGCGCCGGGGTTCACGTCGCCCAGAATGACCACGTGCCCCTCATGCCACACCGAGCGACCCGACCGCACCGTCTCGCGCAGGAAGAGCGCGTTGGGGGCGGGGGGCTGGCGAGCGGCGGCGGGCGCGCTGTCGGCCGGCTCGACGGGCAGGGCGTTGCCTTCCAGGTCGGTGGCGCTGCCGGAAAGCCGCGTGGCCAGACCGACACGCCGGGCCGACTCGCGCGTCGCCACGTCCTGCGTCAGCAAGGCCCAGAGCGTGAGGTCATACCCCTCGAACAGCCGCTGCATCTCCACCAGTTGTTCATAGCTCAGTTCGCGACGGCCGATCTCCACGGCGATGCGGCTGCCTCGCAAGAAGTCGCGCTTGGCGTCCAACTGGCCGGGCAGAAGCTCGAAAATGGCAAAGTCCGGGTGGTCGTCCACCCGGATTAGCAGGCCGTCGCGTATCCCTTTAATCTCGACTGGCTGTGCCACTATCCCTTTCCCGCCACATCCGGTACGCCCGCTCTCGCTACAGTGATCATCCATCGACGGGCTGAATTGTTGAAATAATACAACAAGAGCCGGCAAATGGCAAGCGGGGAAACAAAAGCGGCCCGGCATCGGGGGGATGCCGGGCCGCGCGGCTCATTCGCGCAGCTTCGCGCCAAGCTGCTGTTCCAGCAGCTTCAGCAGTCGCCCGCGCTGCCGCGACACGTCTTTATCGGTCAGCGTCTTGTCCGGGGCCTGGAACGCTAGATGGTAAGCCAGGCTCTTCTTGCCCGGCGGCAACTGGTTGCCCTCGTACACGTCGAACAGGGCGACCTCGCGCAGCAGCGCGCCGCCGTACTGGCGCAACGCGGCTTCCACATTCGCCGCCGGCAAGCCGGCATCCACAACCAGCGCCAAATCCTCGCGCACCGGCGGGTAAGTGGACACGGGCACGTAGGGGTACTTGTCGGGCACGAGCGGCAGCAGCGCCTCAAGGTCAATGTCAGCAGCCAGCACCGGCTGATTCCGTTCTATCCGCAGGTCGAACCCCTTGACGACGCCCGGATGAAGCTCGCCCATGATGCCGATCTGCCGCTCACCGACCAGCAGCCGCGCCGAGCGACCGGGCCGGTACGTGGGGTGGGCGGCTGCCTCGACCGTCACCGGCACGTGCAGCGCCTCGAAGAAAGCGTCGAGCACGCCCTTCAAATCGAAGAAGTCATACGTTCCGGCCGCGCCGTTGTTCCAGCCGGAGGCGGCGCGCCGGCCGGTCAACACCAGCGCCAGCCGGGTCAGCTCGTCCGGCAGCGGCTCCTCTTCGCCCGCCAGGTAGACTTCGCCGATCTCGAACAGGGCGATGCGTTCGGCGTGGCGGCTGTTGGCCGCCGTCGCTTCCAGCACTGACGACAGGATGCTGTGGCGCATGACGTGGCGGTCGGGCGCGGGCGGGTTGAGCAGCGCAACGTAGGGCCGGCCATCGGGCGGCCCCGCCGGCAGCAGCCGCGCCTCGCGGTCGGGCGAGGTCAGCCGGTAGCTCCAGATTTCTTGCAGCCCCAGGTCGACCAGCAGGTCGCGGACGCGCTCCTCGCCGTCCAACTCGGCATTGCCGCGCTGTGGGGGCAGCTCGTCGGCCAGCCGGGTGGATGGGATGCGGTCGTAGCCGTAGAGACGGCAAATCTCCTCGACCAGGTCGTGCGGCCCCTCAATGTCCAGGCGGTGGTCGGGAGCCGTCACGCGCAACTGGTCGCCGCGCGGTTCGACGGTGAACTCCAGCCGCTCCAGCAACGCGGCCATCGTCTCAGCCGGCAAGTCCAGCCCACTCAGCTTGCGGGCGTAGACCGGATCGAGGTCAACCACCACTGGCTCGGCCGGGTTGGGGTAGTAATCCACGATGCCCTGGGCCACCACGCCGCCGGCTAACCGGCGCATCAGTTCGGCGGCGCGCTTGGCGCCCATGAGCGCCAGACTGGGGTGGACGCCGCGGCTGAAGCGGTAGGCGGCCTCGGTGTGCAGGTCGAGGGCGTTGGCGCTGCGGCGGATGTTGATGAAGTTCCAGGCCGCCGCTTCGAGCAGGACGTTGGTGGTGTCGTCCTTGATCTCGCTCTCCAGGCCGCCCATGATGCCGCCGACACTCAAGTTGCCGGCCGGGTCGGTGACCAGGATGGTGTACGGCTCCAGCTTATGGACGGCCCCGTCGAGCGTGGTCAGCGTCTCACCGAGGTGGGGCAGGCGGGTGTGTATATGGATCGGGCCATCAGGCGCGTAGCTATCGGCGCGGCGGCGCAGCACGTCGTAGTCGAAGGTGTGATTGGGCTGGCCGATCTCGAGCATGACGTAGTTGCTGATGTCCACGACGACGTTGATCGGCCGCTGCCCGGCCAGCCGCAGGCGGTGCTGCATCCAGTAGGGGCTGGGTGTCTGGCGCACGCCCTCGATAACCAGGGCCACGAAGCGCGGGTTGAGCGCCGGCTCGTCGGTGGTGATGACGACGCGCCCCTCGACTGGCGGGCCTTCCATGACTACGTCGGTGTCGGGATAGCGCAGCGTCTTGCCGGTCAGCGCCGCCAGTTCGCGGGCCACGCCCAGAATGGATGTGGCGCGGGCGGTGCTGGGCAGGATGGCGATCTCCAGCACGGCGTCGCCCAGCACGTCTTGCAGCGGCGTCCCCGGCTCGTAGGGGCGGGTTTCAAACCCGCCCCTACCGGCGTCCTGCATGAGGATGATACCCTCGTGCTCCTCGCTGATGCCCAACTCCTTTTCGGAGCAGAGCATCGAATCGTTGTAGATGCCGCGCAGGGGACGCCCCTTCAGCCTGGCCTTGACGCGCCCCTCTTTGTGGCCGTCGTAGAGCGTGACCCCTTCCAGCGCGTAGGGGGCGTACAGGCGCTCGGCGCTCAGGTCGCCCCGGCCAATGTAGGGGAAGAGATTGGGCGCGCCGGTGACGGCCACTTTCGGTTCGGCCGCGCCGTAAGCCACCGTCGCCAGCACCAGGCGGTCGGCGTCGGGGTGCTGCTCGACCTTGAGCACCTGGCCCAGCACGATCCTCTCCCGATCCCACTCTAGCTCCGCGCCCGGCAGGCCGACGTACTCGATGCTCTCCACCTCCAGCCCGGCGTTGGTCAGCAACTCGGTCACCTGGGGCACGGGCAGGTCGATATCTACGTATTCTCTCAACCATGATAGCGGTACGCGCATAACTATCTCCAGCGTGTCATTTGCAGGTTGCAGGGGGGCAGGGGGGAGGGGGTGCAGGGGAGAAAGAGCTCTTTGGTCAGTGTCTTATTCACCCCTGCGCCCCCGCTCCCCTGCTCCCCCGCGCTTCCTCAAAACTGCTCCAGGAAGCGCAAATCATTGGCCCAAAACTGCCGGATGTCATCAATGCCGTACTTCAGCATGGCGATCCGCTCCGGGCCCATGCCGGCGGCGAAGCCGAAGTACTTGTCCGGGTCATAGCCGCCGTTGCGCAGCACGACCGGATGCACCATCCCGCAGCCCAGAATCTCCAGCCAGCCGGTGTACTTGCACACCGCGCAGCCCGCGCCCTCGCACAGGATGCAGCTGATGTCCATCTCCGCGCTCGGCTCGGTGAACGGGAAGTAGCTGGCGCGGAAGCGCGTCTCCCGGTCGGCCCCGAACAGTCGCCGGGCGAATTCGGTCAGCGTGCCCTTCAGGTCGGCGAAGGAGATGTCATCGCCGACGGCCAGCAACTCCACCTGGGTGAACTGCATCTCGCTGCGGGCCGTCACCTGCTCGTTGCGGTAGCACATGCCGGGCAGGACGACGCGGATCGGCTCCGGGTAATACTCGCGCATGGCCCGAATCTGGCCGCCGCTGGTGTGGGTGCGCAGGATGACGCCCTCAGTCGTGGTGTAGAAGCTGTCCTGCATCTCCCGCGCCGGGTGGTGGGGCGGGAAGTTGAGCAACTCGAAGTTGATCTCGTCCGTCTCCACGTCGCGGCTGCGGTAGACCTGGAAGCCCATGTCGCCGAAGATGCGGTAGATGTCGCGCAGGGTGCGCGTGACCAGGTGGAGCCGGCCGCGCGCCGGCTGCCGTCCGGGCAGGGTCACGTCGAGCGCCCCGGCGGCCAGTTGCGCCTGAAGCTCGGCCCCCTCGGCCAGGGCCAGCTTCTCATCGTAGGCGGCCTGAAGCTCGGCCTTGACCTCGTTGAGCCGCTGGCCGAAAGCGGGCCGTTCCTCCGCGCTGAGCGCGCCCACCTGGCGGGTCAGCAGGTAGATGCTGCCCTTGCGACCCAGCGTGTCGCGGTACCACACCTCCAGCGCCTCGCGCCCCTCGGCCGCCGCCAGCGCCGCGGCTGCTTGTTCGTATTGCTGTTCCAGTTCCGCTAACATAGCGCCTCCAGAGTTGTCATCCGCAGATTTCGCAGATTAAGAAGCTCACGCAAAGAACGTCAAGCGTCTCGTTCTCTTTGCGTTCTTTGCACCCTTAGCGAGCTTGGCGTGAGCTTCTTCATAATCTGCCAAATCTGCGTAATCTGCGGATAACCTTTTCTTCCAACAAAAAAGACGCGGGTCTCGCCGCGTCTTGGGGGATTCTCTGTCGCCAAGCCTTGCTCAAGCGGAACAGAGCGTCTCGGCCGTCGCGGCGCGGGACTCGTTCGCAAAAGCAAAGCTAAAAAACATGCTAGAACGGTAACCGTTCATCATGCGCGCATGGTAGCACTATGGTAAAGTGTTGTCAAGCAACGAAACGCCCCCTTCGGGGGAAGGGGGCGTGAAATCCGAACGAGCGGCGGTTGAGATGACGCTAGAAGCTGCCCGAGACGACGAGCGCGCCGGTGGTAGTCTTGATCTGCACCCGGGAGCCGGCGCTGATGTTCGGCACGGCCTGGCCCAGGTCGCTGTTGCGTTCCAGGCGGCCCGCGCCCAACGCGCTGACCCGGAAGCTGCCGACCTTCGCGCCGTTGACGAAGACGTTCAGCGTCTTGCCGGCCAGCGACCGGGCGTTCTCCAGCTCGACCTGGAACTCGCGCTCGCCGCCCTCGGCCTTGTATTTGGCCGTGCCCTTAGCCGTGGCATAAGGCGCGCTGCCCTTCAGCGCGATGCGCGTGGCGTCGCCGCCTTTGGCGTGGGCCGCCGGCGCGATCATGAAAGCGTTCAGCAGCAATGCCGCCAGAAAAACACCCAACACCGTTACTTTGAACCACCCTTTCTTCACTAACATGATGTATCTCCTTTCTTCTTGAACTACAACGTTTGTTCTTTCATTACGAAGCTTGACAGATGCCCCAGAACCTCGTTTGCAGCGCTTCCAAAAATCTGCGAAATCTGCGGATGCTTCCTCTTGCCATGTCCACCAGGCTATCTAGTCAAAAGAATAGCCGTTCCCAGCCCGCGACGAATCGGGCCAAGGTCGGGACTTCCGCTCCGACCTTCGCCCTGACCCGTTCCGACTTTGGTCTGATCGGAGGCGCGCCATGACCACCACTCCGCCAACCCCGGCCGGCCGGCTCAGCCTGGCGCGGCAGTTCACCATCGCCAGCCTGCTCATCCTGGTCGCGGCGGCGCTCGCCCTGGGCTGGTGGGTGGGGGCGCAGATCGAGCGCAGCGTCGTCAACCGCACGGCCGAGACGACGGCCCTCTTCGTAGACAGCTTCATCGCCCCCAACCTGCAAGAGCTTTCTACGTCCGACACGCTGACGCCCGAACACATCGCCGCGCTCGACCGGCTACTCGAGGACACGCCGCTCGGCCGGCAAATCCTCTCCTTCAAGGTCTGGGACGAGCGGGGCACAATCCTCTACAGCGCCGAGCCGGCGACCATCGGCCAGACCTTCCCGATGGGCGAGGGGCTGACCCGCGCCTGGGCGGGTGAGGTCAGTTCGGAGATTAGCGAGTTGGAGAGCGCCGAGAACGTCCTGGAACGGGCGCAGCGCGCCGAGCTGCTGGAGACCTACAGCCCGGTGCGGCTGAGCGGATCGGACGAGATCATCGCCGTGGCCGAGTTCTATCAGGCGGTGGACGACCTGCGGGCCGACATCACCGCCGCCCAGCGGCGCAGTTGGCTGGTGGTGGGCCTGTCCATGCTGGGCATCTACCTGCTGCTGGTCGGCTTTGTCGG
>NZ_JAYRVJ010000527.1:0-2243 GCF_041918635.1 Promineifilum sp. (SeqCode) | reverse complement strand
GGCCGCGCCCTTATCCCGCCGACCTGGAACTATGAGACGCCCGATCCGGAGTGCGACCTGGACTATGTGCCCAATGTGCCGCGCCCGGCCGATATTCGAGTGGCCCTGAAGAACTCGTTCGGCCTGGGCGGGCAGAATGCGTGCCTTGTGCTGGGGCGCTATACCAATGGTTATCTAAAGTGATCAGTAGCAAGTGGTCAGTGGTCAGACTGACCACTTGCCACTCACCACTATCTTGGAAGCAAACATGGTTGTCTTACGCGACGAGAAACGAATTGCCCGATTGGCCCGGCTGGCCCAGTTCGTCAGCCTGGTGGGGCTGGCCACGCTGGTGGCCGGCCTGCTGATCATCTTTATCAGCGACAGCACCGCCATTTTCATTTACCAGTTGATCGCTCTGGTGGTGGGTTTCATCCTGTCACAGGTGGGCATGTACCTCGCCCACCGCTACTTGCGCCGGCCGCGGCTGGATCAGGTGATCGACCGCGCGGCGGGCAAGTTCGCCCGCAAGGACGGCCGGCTCTATCACTACCTGCTGCCCGCGCCGCACGTCCTGTTGCTGCCGACGGCCATCGTGCCGCTAGTGGCGAAGTATCAGGGCGGGCGCATCACGGCCGCCGGCGACTCGTGGCGGCAGACGGGGCTGGGCATGCGCCGCTTCTTCGGCCGCGAGGGGCTGGGCAACCCAACCCACGAGGCCGAGGCGATGGCGGCCAAGATGGCGGCCTTTGTGCAGGAGGCCGCGCCGAACGCCGGCGCGGTTCCCATCATCCCGGTCATCGTCTTCACCACACCCAACATTGACAGCCTGGACGTGAAAGAGTCGCGCATCCCGGCCACCCATGCCTCCAAGCTGAGCAACGTCTTGCGCCAGCAGACCGCCGGGTTGAAGCCGCTGCCGCACGCCGACTACGCCGCTCTGCGCGCCGCCTTCGACGCCAAGGCTGCCCACCTGCTGGAGGAGACGGTGAATGCCGACGCGGAGTGATGTGAGGCCTGACAGGTCTTCCACCGACGTGCTGTGGATCGACACGGGCAGCGTCAATTGTTACCTGTGCCGCGACCCCGACGGCTACACCCTCATCGACGCCGGCATGCCGGGCAAAGCCGACCTCATTTTCGGGCGGCTGGCCGAATTCGGCGGGCAGCCATCAGACCTGGCGCGCATCGTCATCACCCATGCCGACATGGATCATGCCGGCAGCGCCGCGGCGGTGCAGGCGCGCTCTGGCGCGACAGTCTACGCCGGGCAAGCCTCGGCCGAACTGCTGGCGACCGGCCGCTCGCCGCGCCACATGCCGGCGGTCGTCCAGTTTCTCATGGATCGCTTCGTGCGCTATCCGGCCGTGGCGCGGAGCCACATCCGGGTCATCGGCGAGGAGGACGAGTTGCCCGTCCTGGGCGGGCTGCGCGTGCTGGCGACGCCCGGCCACACCCTCGATCATCACGCGCTCTACAGCCCATCGGCCGGCATCTGCTTCGCCGGCGACGCGCTGAACACCCGCGACGGCCGGCTACAGCGCACGCCGCCCCGCATCTCGGCCGATCAGGCGGCGGCCGACCGCTCGGCGGCGCGTCTGCTGGCCCTGTCGCCCGCGGTGATCGCCTGTGGTCATGGCGCGCCGCTGATCGATGATCCGGCGGCCGTCACAGCGCTCTGGGAACAACTCAGACAACAGATAGGAGGGGGAAGATGATCAACCCGCGCGGCTTGCTGGATAGCGAACTGGTCGAGTTGAACCAGTCGATTCTGGCGCTGGGCAGCATGGTCGATACGGCTATTGGCAACGCCATCGAGGCGCTGATGACCAACGATTCCGCGCTGGCGCAGAGTGTCATCGCCGGCGACGCCGAGATCAACCGCCTGCGCTTCCACGTCGAGGAGCGGGCCTACATCGTGCTGGCGACGCAGCAACCCATGGCGCGCGACCTGCGCTCGGTCATCGCGGCCATGCATTTCGCCACCGAGTTGGAGCGTATCGGCGACCACGCCGCGGGCATTGCCCGCATCGTGACGCGCATGAATGAGATCCCGTTCGTCATCGAGTCGTGGGGCGCGCCGTCCTGGCTAACGGTCGAAAGCGCCGCGCCCGATGAAGGCAATTTGGCGGAGGGCGCGGTCGCCGACGACGAGTGGAGCAACGCCGACAGTGACACCGAAGGCGGGGCCGATGCGGCCGAAGGCGCGAACCAGACTGAGGAAGGCGGGGCGGTCGAGGATACGCGCCCCCGCCTGAAGCTGT
>NZ_JAYRVJ010000526.1:0-3539 GCF_041918635.1 Promineifilum sp. (SeqCode) | reverse complement strand
GCGCGGCGCAGCGATGGCCTGTTGCAGCCAGGAGAGGGCTTCTTCCGGCCGGTGCATCTCGAGCAGGTAGGCGCCGATGTCGTTATAGGGGTTGCCAAAGGTCGGGTCGAGGGCGATGGCCTTCTCGCACTCGGCGATGGCTTCCTCCGTGCGATCCATCATGTTGTAGGCCCAGCCCAGGAAGGTGTGGGCCTCGGCCGTCGGGTAGACGGCGATGGAGCGCCGGTAGAGGGCGATGGCGTCGCCCAACTCGCCCTGCATCTGGTGCCGGTAGGCGCGATCGATCAAAATCTGCGCTTGCTCGCGCATGATGTCTTGTTCTTCCATGATGAGGGATAGTGTAACATCTGGCGGTGGGCGGTGTCCAGTGGTCGTGGACAGTTCTCAGCCGCCGTGGCGCACCCGAAGCGGGGTGCTGCCCCTGTCCCCGATCACTCCCAGCGCCCGGCTTCCCCGTTCTGGTCATGGTACGCTGTCGGCGATAGCGAGCGGTCGGACGACCACGGCGCGTAGGGGGCCATCGTCAGCGCGGCCAGCGAGACAAGCTCTCTATCATAGTTGACGCGCCAGCCGGCATAGTCGCGCCACGTCTGGTCGCGGTCAGGGCAGAGCGGCACACCCTGGGTTTCCAGATAGGCGCAAACGTCATTGTACTCCTCGCGTGTGATGGTAATTGGGTCGGTAGGGGTGGGAACATCGTTGTAGGGGGCCTCGAAAAAAATGGCGATCTGGCGCAGGGCCAGGTAACCGCTGCGGATGCAGAACGCGGCGCGCGGCTCCCTGGGAATTTCAACTGTGGACAGCAGCAGCGACGCGGCATCAAGCACGACCCCGGCGGCCGTCACCCACGACAACTCCGGCCGTGGCGAGCGGAAGAAGGCCAGCGCCGGCAGTGAGGTATGGCTTTCCTCGAGTTCGGCGAACCACACTTGCCAGTCGCTCCAGAACTCGCGCAGTTCGGTCAACTCGCCGTTGCGGTGGGAGCGGGCGATAAGCTCCCAAGAAGAGGGGGGCGTGCCAGCGCGCACTTCCAGCAGTTGCACCTGCGTCTCGCGGCGGGTGAAAGCGTTGTAGATGGTCGGCAGGTAGGCAATGAGCAAGGCCACCAGGATCATCCCCAACAGCGCCTCGCTAAACTCGAAGACCATGAGCAGCGGGTCGTCGTTGGTGAAGCTGCCCAGGGTGAACAGCGCCGAGCCGCTGAGCTTAAAGGATTCAATGAACGACAAAGGGCTTAACGCCCAATAAATGGCCATAAAGCCGAGCATGACCAGCCCCATGAGCACAACCGGCATGAAGAATAGAGCGATGGGGGCATAGAGGGCCATCACCCGATCGCGCTCGGCATAGCTTTCGGCCCGAACGGCGCGGAGGTTGAACAGCCGCCGCACGTTCAGAAAGACCAAGCGGAAAAGCAATACCTGGGCCGGGCGCGGCAGGACGAAGGTGCGGATGCCGGAGAGCACCGTGTAGACGACGAGGTACGCCCCGGCGAGGAAGGCGACGACGCGCAAAACGATGTAAACAGGATCGGTGGTATCCATTTCCATACTCTGCGAACGCCCTGTTGGCGCGCCCCTGAGTCTAAGCTAGAATGCGGCGCGTGACGAGTTACGAACGACGAACGACGAGCGACGAGTTCCGGGGCGCTTTTCTCCCCTGCTCCCCTGCGCCCCGCTCCCCTGCTCTCTCCCCTGACCACACATGAACTACGAAGACTACCGCCACATCCTCTTCGAGCGTCGCGAGCCGCACATCCTCTGGCTGACGCTCAACCGGCCGGAAGTGCTCAATGCCGCCGACGCCCGGCTGCACACAGAACTGGTCGAGGTCTGGAACACGGTTGACCGCGACCCTGAGGCGCACGTGGTTGTCGTCACCGGGGCGGGGCGGGCCTTCTCGGCCGGCGGCGACCTGGGGATGGTGGAGCGGGCGTACCGCGACCCGGAGGAGGTCGGCCGCATCCTGGATGAGGCCCGTGACCTGGTCTACAACATCCTGCGCTGCAACAAGCCCATCATTTCGGCCATCAACGGCCCGGCGGTGGGGGCGGGGCTGGTGGTGGCCCTGCTGGCCGACATCAGCATCGCCGCGGAGAGCGCGCGGTTGGCCGACGGCCACGTGCGCATGGGCGTGGCCGCCGGCGACCACGCGGCCATCGTCTGGCCGCTGCTGGTGGGCATGGCCAAGGCCAAGTACTACCTGATGACCTCCGAGTTTGTGGACGGCCGCGAGGCGGAGCGCATCGGTCTGGTCAGCCTGTGCGTGCCGGACGGCGAACTGCTCGACCGGGCGATGGCCGTGGCCGTCAAGCTGGCGACCGGCCCGCGCCACGCCATCCGCTACACCAAGCGGGCGCTTAACCAGTGGCTCCTGCAGGCCGGGCCTATCTTCGATCACTCATTGGCGCTGGAGATGTTGGGGTTCTTCCACGAGGATATGCGGGCGGGGGTGGAGGGGTTGCGGGAGAAGCGGGCGGGGAAGTATCCGTCGAGTGAGTAGAATCGGGGACTGAGAGCTTTGAGAAATGGCTACGGATCGCGACGGAAGAAGGCGGATTGACGAGAATGTCATATGGATCGCCGATTTGAGCGCTTCCACGTTGCTGCTATTTCGTGATCAGCGGTTCAGAGGATACTGCATTCTGAGCTTTGCCCTGCGACGCGTCACCAGCTTGGAGTCGCTTTCCGACGAAGAGTACCAGGCTTTCTTTCTTGATCTGCGGATGGCTTCGCGGGCGATTCGGGCCGCCTTGAATCCGGATCACATGAATTACGAATTACTCGGCAACAGCGATCCGCACCTGCACTGGCACATCATCCCCCGCTACAAGACCGATCCGAGATGGGGTCAACCTATTTGGGAAGGCTGGCCGCGCAACGAATTCAACGCGAATAGATGCTCGCTGTCAGAAGTAGAGTATGCCACTATGATGAGTGAGATCCGAGCGCATTTACTACTTTGAATCATGAACTAGCACTTCCAGCTAATGGTACACTAAGACGTATGAGACTACATGTGTGGGAACAAGAGGTGAGTGATGTCAACGGTAGGTATCCGCGAACTGAAAACGAATACCAGCGAAATCGTACGCCGCGTGCGTGAATTGGGTGAGGTGGTAGATATCACCCATCGTGGCGAAGTTGTGGCTCGGCTGATACCCGCTCGGCCAATTCTTGCCCCAGCCGACGAATTATCCGCCTTATGGGCTGATATGGATCGGCTGGCGGAGGAAATCACAACGCATTGGACCGGAAGCCGTAGCGCTGTAGAAGCTGTGCGTGAAGGCAGGCGCGAGCTATGACGGTAACGGACGCAAGTTTGTGGGTTAGTCGGTTTCTTGTCGACGATATATTCCATGCAACCAGCCAGTTGTGGCTGGAGAAAACTGCCGGTGCGGGCCTGCCCCTTGTTGCGCCGACCAGTATGTTTGCAGAGGTGGCCGGCGCTGTTGCTCACCGTACTGGTAGTTCGCAACTTGGTTACCACGCTGTACAAAGTATCCAGCAAGTTCCCACTCTACAACTGGTAGCTGTTAG
>NZ_JAYRVJ010000525.1:0-2697 GCF_041918635.1 Promineifilum sp. (SeqCode) | reverse complement strand
GGCCGGGAAGTAGCCCATGCGGCCGTGCAGCTCGGCGATGAGGGTGGCGGCGATGGGGGCGTAGGCGGGGGGCATGATGAGCAGGGGCGTGGTCTGCCAGTCGGCGGCCGAGAGGCCGGCGGCGTCGAGCAGCTCGGCCACCTGGCCGGCGAAGGGGCGGGCCTGGTCGAACTGGGCGGGCACGTCGCGCACGTCGGGCGGCGCGCCGTCGAGCAGGGCGGCGAGTTGGGCCAGTTGGACGGGGGTCAGGGGGTGGGAGAATGTGAGGAGGAGCATTGGGAGAAGTAGGAATTAGGAATTATGAGTTGTGCCAGACCTGACAGGTTTGCCGCAAACCTGACAGCTCTAGAGGTCGGTGAAGTAAAGTTCGAATTTCTCGCGCAGGAAGCGGTAGTCGAGCCAGAGTTCGTCGGGCAGGCCCCAGACGTTGCGGCATTCGGCCAGGATGACCGTCTTGTGCGAGTCAATGGTGCTGAGTTCGACGCTGAGTTCGTCGGCGGCGGCGCGCGGGTGGCGGCCTTCGGCCAAGAGGCGCAACACCGCGGTCTGGCGCGGGGTCAGCCGCTCGATGACGGCGCGGCAGCGGGCGCGCTCCACGCCGTCGAGCACCTGGCGCGGCCGGGCCAGCACGTCGCCGCCGGCCGGCCGGGCCAGCTCTTGCAGGGCGGGGAAGTAGCTGCCCCAGGGCATCATGGGCACGCGGATGAGCCGGAAGCCGCTGCCGGGCGGCGCGTGGAGCAGCGCGCCCCCCTCGGCCGCGGCGCGCAGGGCGGGGGGCGTGTACATGTGCCACAGGGCGTCCTGGTGGCCGAAGTGGAGCATGGCCGCCGACATGGTCAGCAGCCCCAGGATGCGCCGGCCGCCGCTGATGCAGACGTGGAGCGTGCGCCGCTCGGCCTTGAGGCGGGCGACGAGGGCGTAGACCGCCTCCCAGACGGCGTCGGTGTCGGCCTCGTCGTGGATGTCGGCCAGGACGCGGCCGTTGCTGCGGATGGGCAGCGGCTCGAAGCGGAGGGGCTGGCCGCGGTAGTGGCCGCCGGCGAACTCGGCCGCCAGCCGGTCGAGGGCGCGGGCGGCGCGGCCGTCCTCCGCGGGCAGGTAGAGGACGATGAGGTCGGCCACGGCGTACTCCTCGAGCAAGGCGTCGAGGGCGAAGGTGACGACCTGGGGTTGGCCGCCGAGGGTGGCGAGGAGGGTGATGGGCTTCATCGGAGAATCATCCGCAGATTACGCAGATTTCAGAAGAAGGCTCACGCAAAGAGCGCCAAGGATGCTAAGAACGCTAAGACCTTAGCTTCCTTGGCGTGCTTGGCGTGAGGTTCTTAATCTGCGAAATCTGCGTCATAATCAGCGTCATCAGCGTGCTATTCTTCGATCATAGCGGAAGGTTCATGATGACGCCATTTCCAGCGATTTTGGTAGGTGGGCCGCCCCATTCGGGGAAGTCGGTGCTGGTCTATAGCCTGAGCCAGGCGCTGCGGGCGCGGGGGGTGGCCCACTACGCCCTGCGCGCCTGCCCCGACGGGGAGGGGGACTTCAGCAACGAGAGCGACCAGACGCTGGTGCGCCTCATTCGCCAGAAGGGGGCATTCACCGCGACGTTCATGGCCCACATCGCCGCCTATCTGGAGGAGCGCCACCTGCCGCTGCTGGTGGACGTGGGCGGGCGGCCGACGCCGGAACAGCTGGCCGTCTTCGCCCGCTGCACCCACGCCGTGCTGCTGGTGGCCGACCGGCCGGAGGAACCGGGGGCGTATGAGCGGTTGCGCGGGGAGTGGCGGGCGATGCTGGCGGAGGCAGGGCTGCCCCTCATCGCCGATCTGTGCTCGACGCTGAGCGAGGCGGGGCGGCTGGACGAGACCGAACCGGTGGGCACGGCCGAACCGGTGGGCACGGCCGAACCGGTGGTGCGCGGGGTGGTCACTGGCGTGATCGCCGGGCTGGAGCGCGGCCGGCTGGCGGGCGGGCCGGCGTTCGAGGCGCTGGTGGATGCGGTGGCGGCGCGCTTCCCGCACGCGGAGCGCGAGCTGGCCGAACGCCACCGGGCGCTGGCCCCGGCCGGGGCGCGGCTGGTGGATCTGCCGGCGCTGCTGGCGGAACTGGCGGCGGGCGGCGGGCGGTGGGAGCCGGGGCTGCTGCCGGGCGTGGCGGCGCGCGTCCCGGCCGGGGAGGCGCTGGCGGTCTATGGGCGGGGGCCGAACTGGCTCTACGCGCTGCTGGCGCTGCGGGCCGCGCCGGCCCCGCTGTGGCTGTTCGACGTGCGCTACGGCTGGCTGCGCGCGCCGGAACTGCCGGAGGTGGCCGGGGAGGCCCAGGCGGGCTGGAGCGTCAGCGTGGAGGCGCGGGGTGGGTACGACCTGGTGGAGATGGCGACGGGGGCGCAGTACCTCGACCCGGACGAGCCGGAGGGGCTGCCGCTGCCGGCGCTGCCGGCGGCCCCGGCGCGCGGCCTCGTCCTCAGCGGGCGCGTGCCGCACTGGCTGCTGGCGGCCGCGGCGCGGCGCTGGGGGCCGGGGCGGCGGTGGGTGGCGGTGTTTCACCCGCCGCTGGGCGGGGCGGTGGTGGTGGCGGGGGATATTGGGAAAGTCATCTGAGGAAGACCTGTCAGGTCTGGCGTCAACGCTGCTCCACGATAGCGATCTCCTCCTCCGTCAACCCATACAACCCATACACCAGCCGGTCGATCTGCCCGTCGGT
>NZ_JAYRVJ010000524.1:0-2575 GCF_041918635.1 Promineifilum sp. (SeqCode) | reverse complement strand
TCCTACGTCAGCAGCGCCTCGCCGCCGCCCTTCGCCGGGCAGTTCGCCGAGGTGGAGGTGGATACGGAGACGGGCCAGGTGACGGTGACCAAGCTGGTCATGGCCGTGGACGCGGGCGTGCCCATTAACCCCCTGACGGCCGCCGGTCAGGTCGAGGGCGGCATGATCCAGGCTCTCGGCTACGGCCACTGCGAGGAGATGGCCTACGACGAGACGGGCCGGATGGTCAACCCCGCCTTTGGCCCGTACCATATCTACCGGGCCGACGAGACGCCGTGGCTGAAGGCCATCCTGGTACAGACGCACGAGCCGACTGGGCCGTTTGGGGCCAAGGCCATCGCCGAGATACCGAAGGACGGCGTCGCGCCGGCCATCGCCAACGCGGTCTTCGACGCGACCGGGGCCCGTCTGCGCCGCATCCCGTTCACGCCGCAGCGTGTGTATGAGGCGTTGCGCGCGGCCTAAGGGTAGCGGGCCGGCGGCGGGTGGTCGCCGCGCCAGAAGCCATGACAGAAGACGCGGAACGAGAGAACGACGGGAGCGCGGCGGCCGGGGCAGAGCCCGCCGGGCCGCTGCCCGTCTTCTCTCACTCCATTGAGCGGGAGTTCGCGCGCATTCTGGACTACTATCACGTGGCCTGGGAGTATGAGCCGCGCTCGTTCGCTTTGGAGTGGGACGCGGCCGGCAAGGTCACGGTGGCCTTCACCCCCGACTTTTACCTGCCGGAGCAAGACCTGTACGTCGAACTGACGACGATGCGGCCAAAGCTCGTGACCAAGAAGAACCGCAAGCTGCGGCGCATGAACGAACTCTACCCGGAGATCAATATCCAGTTGTGGAAGCGCAGCGATCTGCGCGCCCTCATGTTGCGCTTCGGCCTCGACGAGGAGGCGGCGCGCATCATGGGCACGCTGGCCCAGAACGATCAATCATGAGTCACCCCGCCCCAGAGGAGTACCGCGACCTCATCGGCAGCATCAGCGAGATCCTGATCACGACCGAACAGATCGAGCAGCGCGTGCGCGAGCTGGGCGCGGCTATCTCGCGCGACTACGAGGGTTGCCGGCCGTTGCTCGTCGGCGTGCTGAAGGGCGTCTTTCCCTTTATGGCCGACCTCATCCGGGCCATCACCATCCCGGTGGAGGTAGATTTCATCGCCATCTCCAGCTACAGCGCCAGCACGCGGCAGAAGGGCGTGGTGCGGTTGCAGAAAGACCTGGAGGAGCCTATCGCCGGCCGGCACGTGCTCTTTGTGGAGGATGTGGTCGACACCGGGCTGACGCTCAACTATGTCCTGCGCCAACTCCAGAGCCGCGGCCCGACCTCGTTGCAGGTCTGCACGATGTTCGACAAGACGCCGCGCCGGCTCATCCGGCTGCCCATCCGCTACAAGGGGTTTGACCTGCCGGATCGTTTCGTCGTCGGCTACGGCCTTGATTATCGGGAGTTGTATCGCAATCTGCCGTTTGTGGGGTTGCTGAAGGCCGACGCCATCCAACCGGAGGAAGGCACAAAAAAGGAGAGCTCCAAGTAACCTTCCGGACAACTCAACCGACGTTCTGTGACTGGCACAAAAGTGTTGGTCTCAAATTGCCTTACGGCGTTAAGAGGCACACTTTGGTACGTGCTCTATCAACGGAACCCGGTAAGCGCCTTCCAATTTCTTGGAGCTTCCCGTTACTTTTGAGAGTCCCTTCTGTAAACAAATGGGAGTCTCGCCAGTAGAAAGACTATAGCAGACTCATAGAGGGTGAGTCAATGCGCTTTTATCGTTATTTGCGGCGGCGGCCCTGCGCCAAACCGTCTAGTCAAAATAAACAAAAAGGGGAGCTCCAAATAACCTTCCAGCTTCCCTTACCTTCTTCCCGCTTGCCCATCGATAACGAGGATGAACAGCTACGGGTCGATTCTCTTTTCCGGCTTCCCTTGCCAATTGGGTTGGCTCCAATTGCTTCCAAGGGCCGGTTGAAAAGAGTGTTCAATTGATCCTGGACTGGGGGCCGTCCCAAGCCTTAGATCCTATTGAACCGATTGGTAAGGGCGCTTTCCAATTCCTTGGAGCTTCCCCGGACTCTTGAGGATTGGGGCTTGACTGCCGATCCTCTTGAGGTATGGACAGTGTAGCACTGAGAGAGGGGGAATAGAAGTGACGAATGTCATGTCGCGACCATGACATCGCGCGGCCGACCTGTCAAAAAGGGCTACGCGGAAAATTGAGAGCGCCAACGGCCCGAGAGGAATGGCAGGTGCGCCCGGAGGGGCTCGAACCCCCAACCAATAGCTTCGAAGGCTATTGCTCTGTCCAATTGAGCTACGGGCGCAAAAAAAGCTGATGGGGTTCCTCCATCAGCTTTCAGGGCGAGTGGTGGGATTTGAACCCACGATCTTCTGGGCCACAACCAGACGTGTTAACCCCTACACCACACCCGCCATGGTGCGTTGCAAGGGGTATCGTAGCACAGTTGGGGAGGAGAGGCAAGGCGCGATCTTATAAAGACCTGACAGGTGGACGGCCGAAAGCACGCCGACAGGAACGAGACTTGTACCCGTCCACTTGTCAGGTCTGAGCGCTGGA
>NZ_JAYRVJ010000523.1:0-3340 GCF_041918635.1 Promineifilum sp. (SeqCode) | reverse complement strand
GAACTCTTCCGCGCCTACACCGTCCGCTCGGAGCGGGTTTCGGTCTTCCGTCTGGGCGTGTTCTCCAACAAGTACATGCAGTATGCCGTGGCCCTCTCCATTACTCTGCTACTGCTGGTGGTCAACGTGCCCTTCTTGCAGCCCATCTTCAACACCCATTTCCTGTCGCTGAATGAGTGGTTAATCGTGCTCGGCCTGGCGCTCATCCCCGCTACCGCCGAGGAGATCACCAAAGCCTACTTGCGCAGGGGTGATCGGAATAGGCCCGCGGTTGTCACCGCCTGAGATTCACGTACCCCCTGACCCTGAGGCCGCAATCCGAACTTGCGGCTTCAGCCGTTCAGGCCATTTCGTCATCGCGAGGCTCGCCATGCAAGAGACCCAACAACTTCAAGACTTAGCCATCAACACCATTCGCTTTCTGTCCGCCGACAGCGTGCAGCAAGCCAATTCCGGCCATCCCGGCCTGCCCATGGGCGCGGCGCCGATGGCCTACGCGCTCTGGACGCGCCACCTCCGCCACAACCCGGCCGATCCCACCTGGGCCAACCGGGATCGTTTCGTACTATCGGGCGGCCACGGCTCGATGCTGCTCTACAGTCTGCTCCACCTTACCGGCTACGACCTGCCGCTGGAAGAGTTGCAGCGCTTCCGCCAGTGGGACAGCCTGACGCCGGGCCATCCCGAATACGGCCTGACGCCGGGCGTCGAGACCACCACCGGCCCGCTGGGCCAGGGGTTCGCCAACGGCATCGGCATGGCCATGGCCGAGGCGCACCTCGCCGCCACGTTCAACCGGCCCGACTTCCCGCTCATTGACCACTATACCTACGCCATCGTCACCGACGGCGACCTGATGGAGGGTGTGGCCTCGGAGGCGGCGTCGCTGGCCGGCCATCTGCGGCTGGGCAAGGTCATTTACCTGTACGACGACAACGAGATATCCATCGAGGGTTCCACCGAGCTGGCCTTCACCGAAGATCGCGTCGCGCGGTTCGAGGCGTATGGCTGGCACGTGCAGCGCATCGACGACGGTCTCAACGTGGAAGCCATCGACCGGGCCATCACGGCGGCGAAGCAAGACCCCCGCCCCTCTCTGATCAGCGTCCGCACCACCATCGGCTACGGCCTGCCTACGCGGGCGGGCACGGCCAAGGCCCACGGCGAAGCGCCGGGCGACGCCGAACTGAACGGGGCCAAGGAGAAGATGGGCTGGCCGCTGGAGCCGCGTTTCCTTATTCCAGGCGAGGCGCTGGAGTTCTTCCGGCAAGTCGTGGGCCACGGCGCGCAACTGGAAGCGCAGTGGTGTCAACAGTTCGAGGCGTACCGCGCGGCCTACCCGGAGTTGGCCACCGAACTGGAGCGGCGTCTGGCTGGCCGCTTGCCCGACGGCTGGGACGAGGGGCTGCCCGAATTCCCGGCCGACGCCAAGGGGCTGGCGACGCGCTCTTCGTCCGGCAAGGTGCTCAACGCGCTGGCCGCCAAAGTGCCCGAGTTGATGGGCGGCTCGGCCGACCTGGCCCCCTCCACCAACACCTGGCTGACGGGCATCCCCGCTTTCAGCGACGATCCCGCCGGGCGCAACATCCACTTCGGCGTGCGCGAACACGGCATGGGCTCCATCGTCAACGGCATGGCCTACCACGGCGGCATCATCCCCTATGGGGCGACGTTCCTCGTCTTCTCCGACTACATGCGCCCGCCCATCCGGCTGGCCGCACTGTCCCACATCGGCCCCATCTGGGTCTTCACCCACGACAGCGTCGGCGTCGGCGAGGACGGCCCCACTCACCAGCCGGTGGAACACGTCGCCGCCCTGCGGGCCATCCCCAACTTGCTCACCCTGCGGCCGGGCGACGCCAACGAGGTGCGCGAGGCGTGGAAGATCGCCGTCGCCAACCGCCGCCGCCCCACCGCCCTGGCCCTGACGCGCCAGACCGTGCCCACCCTCGACCGCGCTACCTATGCCTCGGCCGAGGGGGTGCATCGGGGGGCCTACGTGCTAGCCGACCTGGGGCCGCGCCAACCGCAACTCATCCTGATGGCCTCCGGCTCCGAGGTGGCGCTCATCACCGACGCCGGCCAGCAATTGGCCGAGCGCGGCGTCGGCGTCCGCCTGGTGTCGTTCCCCAGCTGGGAGTTGTTCGCCGAACAGGACGCGGCCTACCGCGACTCAGTCCTGCCGCCCGAAATCGAAGCGCGGCTGGCTGTGGAGGCGGGCATCTCGCAGGGCTGGCACCGCTGGGTCGGCTCGAAGGGACAGGTGCTGGGCATTGACCGCTTCGGCGCATCCGCCCCGGCCAAGGATGTCTTCACCAACCTGGGCCTGACCGCCGCCCACGTCGTCGAACTGGCGACCGAACTACTCAACAGGGGGTTGACATGAATACTGCACAACAACTGGCGCAAGTAAGGCAATCGCTCTGGTACGACAACATCCAGCGCGGTCTGCTGGACAACGGCGAGATGGCTGGTATGGTCGCCCGCGGCGAGATTCGCGGCGTCACGTCGAACCCGACGATCTTCATGAACGCCATCACCAAGTCGAACGACTACGCCGCCGGGCTGCTCCCGCTGGCCGCGGCCGGCTGGAGCGCGGAGGCGATCTTCTGGCAACTGGCGATTGAGGACATCCAGGCCGCGGCCGACCTCTTCCGGCCGCTCTACCACGAAACCAACGGCGGCGACGGCTACGTCAGCATCGAAGTCAACCCCAACCTGGCCGGCGACACCGAAGCCACCCTGGCCGAAGTCCAATCGCTCTGGCGGCGGGTGGATCGCCCCAACTTGATGGTCAAGATTCCGGCCACCCGGGCGGGCATCCCGGCCATTCGCGCCGCCATCGCCGCGGGGATCAACGTCAACGTGACCCTCATCTTCTCCCGCGCGCGCTACGCTGAGGTGATGGACGCCTACCTGAGCGGTCTGGAGCAGCGCGCGGCTGCGGGGCAGCCGGTAGACGGCATTGCCTCGGTCGCCTCCTTCTTCGTCTCGCGGGTCGATAGCAACGTCGATCCGCGCCTACAAGCGATCGTAGACGGCGGCGGGGCGCAGGCCGCCGAGGCCGCCGCCCTGCTGGGCCAGGCGGCCATCGCCAACGCCCGGCTGGCCTACGCCGACTTCAGACGAACGTTCGCCGGCCCGCGCTGGGAGAAGCTCCAGGCGGCCGGGGCGCGCCTCCAGCGTCCCCTATGGGCCTCCACCGGCACGAAGAACCCGGCCTATAGCGACGTGCTCTACGTCGAGGAACTGATCGGCCCGGACACAGTCAACACCGTGCCGCCGCAAACGCTGGCGGCCTTCCTGGATCACGGGCGGGTGGCCCTCACGCTGGAGCGCG
>NZ_JAYRVJ010000522.1:0-10154 GCF_041918635.1 Promineifilum sp. (SeqCode) | reverse complement strand
GACCGCAGCGACCCGCGTGCGCGCCCCGGCGCGGAAGTTGACCGCCGTGCAGGAGAACGAGCCGGACACGGCGTAGCCGGAGAACAGCGCGGAGAAGATGCTGGCTAACCCTTGCCCGACGAACTCTTGATTGCTATCGAGCCGCTGGCGCGTCTGGCCGGCCACGGCGCGGGAGATGGCCGTCGTCTGCACCAGACCGATGGCGGCGACGGCCAGCGCGCCCGTCGACAGCTGAGCGATGGTGTCCAGTTCGAAGACCGACAGGCGGGTCAGCGGCGGCAGGCTGCGCGGCAGCGCGCCGATGACGGCCACGCCGTCCGCCCGTTCGCCCAACAGGGCGACGGCGATGGCGGCCACGGTCATGCCGATGAGCGGGCCGGGCAGCCGTGGCGCGAAGCGCCGCACCAGGATGATCACCACCATTGTGCCCAGACCAATGCCGGCGGTGATCACGTCGGTCGCCGTCAGCTGCCCGGCGAGGCTGCTCAGGGTATCAACGACGTTGTCGCTGGAGAGCCGGATGCCCAGCAGCGGCCCTAACTGGCGCAGGGCGATGAGCGCGCCCGCTCCGGTGGCGAAGCCGACAATCACCGAGTGGGAGACAAAGTTGACGACGAAGCCCAGCCGGAGCAGGCCCAGCACCAGTTGGAGCACCCCCACCATGAGCGTCAGCAAGCCGGCGGCGACGATGTAGTCGGCCGAGCCGGGCGTGCGTGTGGTCACCAGCGTCGAGAGGATGAGCAGCGACAGGGCGTTGGTCGGCCCGCTATGGAGCTGGTCGGAGGAGCCCCACAGCGCCGCGACCACGCCGCCGACGATGGCCGTATACAGGCCCATCTGCGGCGGCAACTCGGCCAGAAGCGAGAAGGCGATGGCTTGGGGGAGCAGGACAACGCCGACGGTCAGTCCGGCGATCAGGTCAGGGCGAAGGTGCTCCCGGTTGTAGCCCCGCAGCAATTGCGCCGGCTGCTGTAAATAGCGCAGCGTGGGCGCCACCAGTTCTTTTGGATCCCATCGCGCGGTCGCGGTCGCCTCCACGATGCCGCCTCCTTTGCCGGTAAGAAGCATCCACAGAGATCACAGCTACCCCGCTGCTTCAGGGCGTTGCCGCGAACTCCATGACACCTACGAGGGCGTTGTCTGGAAAGTCAACCAATCCTTTAACAATGGCCGCCATTGTAGGCCAATTGGGGTGGGGCGGCAATGGGAAGAGGAGCGGGGGCGCGGGGGAGCCAGGAAGCGGGGGAGAGTGGACAGGAGTGATAGGGACTACTGCTTTACGCGCCAACGATCAGTCTAATTGTAGGACATGATAGGGATAGACGTTGATGACCGTCGTCTCATCGACCTGGGTGCGGGTCACTTCGTCCTGTCGGTAGATGTGGATGTGGCCGTGCAGGTGGTAGCGCGGCTTGAAGAGGCGCAGGAAGCTCAGAAAGACCTTGAAGCCGGTATGGGGGAGGTCGGAGCGGTCGTGGACGCCAAAGGGCGGCGAGTGGGTCACCAGGATGTCGAGCGCCCGACCCAGGCGCTGCCGGTTCCACAACAGCCGCGGCACCAATTGGGCCACAACGAGGCGCATCTCGCGCTCGGTGTACATGTAATCGCTGTAGGCTTTGTAGCGCATGGAACCTTCCAGCCCGGCCAGGATCAGCCCTCTGCGGGCGACAACCTTGCCGTGAATGTTGACGCCGCCGCGCACCTCGCTCCACACGCGCCCGTCGTCGCCATATTGCGGGCCGTGATCGTGGTTGCCGTGCACGTACACCAGCGGCGCGTCGAAAGCGGACGTGAGGAAGTCCAGATAGTAGAAGGGCAGGTCGCCGCAGCCGATGAGTAAATCGATATCCGGGAGGGTATGACGGGCGTGGCCGTGGTAAAGCTTATCCAGGACGCGATCGCTGACGGCCAGAATTTTCATGGCTCGGGCCACTCGCGCCCGTGGTTGTGCGCCAACTTATCAAGGATGGCTTGCTCCAGGTCGATTCCGGTGAGGCTGGCCAGTTGGAGCAAATAGAGGGCGACGTCGGCCAACTCGCCCGCCAGCGCTTCCCGGTCGCGCACCTCGGCCCGCCACTGGAAGTGCTCCAGCACCTCGGCCGCCTCCAGCGCCAATGAGACGGCCAGGTTCTTCGGCGTCTGCGCCTTGGGCGAGTCAGGCGCATACCAGCCCTTGGCCGCCACAAAGTCGTGCATGCGCGCTTCCAGTTCCTTCAGTTCCATGGTTCGCGCGATTGTAGCGCCAAGCGCCAGCGGCCCAAAACAAAACCGCCGGCTACCCCGATTTAGGGCAGCCGGCGGTTAGAGAGCATCCACGGATTTCACAGATTACACAGATTGGAACGTAGTCATTGTCTACGAACGACCAACAACCTACAACTTCTGAATCTATGTCATCTGTGAAATCTGTGGATTCCTTCTTCCTCTTACAGCCGCTCGGCCACGAAGGCCGTCAGGTCGGCCAGACGCGAGGCATAGCCCCACTCGTTATCATACCAGCTGACGATCTTGGCGAAGTTGCCGTCGAGCACGTCAGTGGACAGCGCGTCGAGCGTGGTGGACGCCGGATCGCCCTTCAAGTCCATCGAGACCAGCGGCTCCTCGCTGTAGTTCAACACCTTGCCCATCCAGCCCTCAGACTCGGAGGCGGCCTTGAACGCGGCGTTGATCTCTTCCTTCGTCGCCGGCTTCTCCAGCTCGGCGGTCAGGTCCACCACGGACACCGTGACGGTCGGCACGCGGAAGGCCATGCCGTTGAACTTGCCCTTCAACTGGGGCAGCACCAGACCGACGGCGCGGGCCGCGCCGGTCGAGGTCGGGATGATGTTGTTGGCCGTCGTGCGCGCGCGGCGCAGATCCTTGTGGGCCACGTCCAGGATGCTCTGGTCGTTGGTCATGGCGTGGATGGTCGTCATCAGCGCGCGCTTGATGCCGAAGTTCTCGTGCAGCACCTTGGCGACCGGGGCCAGGGCGTTGGTCGTGCAGCTGGCGTTGGAGATGACGTGCTGCGTGGCCGGGTCGTAGGTCTCCTCGTTGACGCCCAGGACGAACGTGCCGTCGATGTCCTTGTCGCCAGGAGCCGAAATGATGACCTTCTTCGCGCCGGCGGTCAGGTGAGCGCCGGCCGTGGCCTTGCCACGGAAGCGACCGGTGCACTCCAGGACGATGTCGACACCCAACTCGCCCCACGGCAGCTTGGCCGGGTCCTTCTCAGCGTAGCTCTTCAGCTTCTCGCCATCGACGTAAATGTCGCCGTCGCGCACTTCGACTTCGCCGTTGAACTTGCCGTAGGTCGAGTCGTATTTCAGCAGGTGAGCGTTGGTCTCGGGCGGCATCAAGTCGTTGATGGCCTCGACATCCAAAACGCCCTCGTAATTGTCCCGGATGGCCTTGAAGACCTGACGGCCGATGCGGCCGAATCCGTTAATACCAACCTTAACAGTCATGGAAACATCTCCTTTATGGGGTAGTGATGAATTGTGATTCAAGGTGCAGGTTGTGCGGATAAGCGGTCGTGCGGTTGCTGGGCAGCTAGTTGCGCACTATTCGCCATTATAGCCGACTTACCGCCGATATGAAAGGAATTGTTACAAAACACTAGCGCCCGTTAGAAGCCGACCGCCGCCCCATCGTTGCGCGGTTCGCTGCCGCCGGCGAGCACGCCGCTATCCGGATCGCGCAGGATGACCTGGCCGCCGCCGTAGTGGACGGCCGTCTCGCGAGGCAGCAGCGCGTGTCCCCACCGGGCCAGTTCGGCGCGCACCGGCTCGCCTACCGCCGCCTCCAGCGCCACTTCGCGGCCGCGCAGCCAGTTGAAGCGCGGCGCGTCGAGGGCGGCCTGCGGGTCCATGCCGAAGTCGATCAGGTTCACCCCGACCTGTAAATGCCCCTGCGGTTGCATGAAGCCGCCCATCACGCCAAAGCTGGCCCAGGGCCGGCCGTCGCGGGTGATGAAGCCCGGGATGATGGTGTGATAGGGCCGCTTGCCCGGCGCGACCTCGTTGGGGTGGCCTGGCTCCAGGCTGAAGTTCGCGCCGCGGTTCTGCAACTGGATGCCCGTCGCGCCGGCCGTCACGCCGCTGCCAAAGCCCATGTAGAGGCTCTGAATCCAACTGACCATATTGCCCGCCTCGTCGGCGACGGTCAGGTAGACCGTATCGCCGTGGCGCGGCGGCCGTCCCGGCTCTGGCCACCGCGCCGCCTCGCGGTCGATGAGCGCCCGCCGCTGGCGCGCGTACCGCTCGCTCAGCAGCCCCGCCACCGGCACGTCCACCTGGCGCGGGTCGCCTACGTAAGCCTGCGCGTCGATGAAGCCTAGCTTCATCCCCTCGATCAGGAGATGGTAGTAATCGGCCGAGCCATACTCCAAGCCAGCCAGGTCGAACCCTTTGACGATGTTCAGCGCCAGCAGCGCCGCCAGGCCCTGGCCGTTGGGCGGAATCTCGTGGAAAGCGTAGCCGTCGCGGTACGCAATGGTGATCGGCTCCACCCACTCGGCTTGATAGGCCGCCAAATCTTCCTCCGTCATCACCCCGCCGTCGGCCCGCACCGCGGCGGCGATCTGGGCGGCGATGGGACCGGCGTAGAAGGTATCGTAGCCCTGTTCGGCCAACGTCTGGAGCGTGGCGGCGAACTCCGGGTTGCGAAACAGTTCCGTGGCACGCGGCGGGCGGCTGCCGGGCAGCCAGACGCGGCTCGAATCGGGCAGGCGGCGCAGCAACTCAGCCGAGCCTTGCCAGGCGCGGGCGATGGTGGCGCTGACGGGGAAGCCGTTGCGGGCGTAGTCGAGCGGCCGGGCCAGCAGCGTATCCAACCCGCGCGTGCCGAAGCGCTCCAGCGCCAACTGCCAGCCGCGCACGCTGCCGGGCACAGTGACGGCCAGGCCGCCGCGCGCCGGGAAGGTCACGTGCCCCTGTCCACGCACCAGGTCGGCCGTCAGCGCCGCCGGGGCCGGGCCGCTGGCGTTCAGGCCGTAGAGCCGCCCCTCAGCCGCCGACCAGATGAGCGCGAAGGCGTCGCCGCCGATGCCCGTCGAGCACGGCTCCACCACGCACAGCGTCGCCACGGTCGCCACCGCCGCGTCCACCGCGTTGCCGCCTGCCTGCAAGACGGCCAGCCCGGCCTGGGCAGCCAACGGCTGGCTGGTGGCTACCAATCCATGCCGGGCCACCACGTACGAGCGGCGAGAGGGGAAGGCAAAAGGCTGGAAACTCATAAAATAATGCCCCCTTGACAGCGAACAAGTGTTCGTGTTATACTCAGAACAAATGAGCGGTTTCCCCGCGTAGTGGCGGCTACCGCTGCTGGTAGGTATTAGGAGTGGGTTCTATGAATGAGAAGCCTTTGTCCAAGCGGCAGCAGAGTATCCTTCAATTCACGCGGGGTTACATGGATGAGCATGGCCGTCCACCGACCATCCGCGAGATAGGCAAAGCCGTCGGCATCAACTCCACGTCGGTTGTCAATTATAATCTCAGCAAGCTGGAGGAAAAGGGTTACCTGGACCGCGACCCCGACGTGTCGCGCGGCTTGCGCCTGACGGAGAAGGCCGAGGGGTTGGCCCAGAGCGTCACCCAGGTGGCGACGGCCGTGCGCGACGCGCTTGATCGGTTGGTGCGGATCCCCCTGGTCGGCGACATTGTCGCCGGCCGCCCGGTGATGACCGGTAACGATACCTTCAGCACCTATGACGAGGACGACGCGGTCGAACTGAGCCGGTCGATGTTGTCGGAGAAGCCCGATGGCCTTTTCGCCCTGCGCGTGCGCGGGGACTCGATGATCGACGCGATGGTCAACGACGGCGACATCGTCGTCATGCGACCGCAGTACGAAGCCAAGAACGGCGAGATGGTCGCCGTCTGGCTGCGCAACGACACCACCACCCTGAAGCACTTCTACAACGAGGGACAGCAAGTGCGCCTCCAGCCGGCTAACCCGACCATGGAGGCCATCTACGTCAATCCGGCCGACGTGCAGGTTCAGGGCAAGGTGGTGATGGTCTTGCGGCAGACGCCGTAAGCGCCCCGAATGCCTGATGTGGGCGGTCAGAGGTGACCGCCCTTTTTTTCCGAGCCAATTAGAACATTCGTTCGCTTGGCGCGGACTGAGAGAGTGGGTGATGGACTCTGAACCCCTATCACAGACCAGATTGCGCCACCAGCTAGATGTGCAGTTGCGACAGATCAACCGCGTGCTGCGCCAGCACCACGTGCCGGCCACGGTCGATGGCGGCTCGGTGCTGCCCCGCGCGATCAGCTTCGACATCCAGACCCAATTAGCGGCCGGCCTGGAAAAGGTGCGCGGATTGAAGGACGACCTCATGGCGGCGCTGGGTGTCAGCGACGTGGCCCTGGTGAACGAAGAGGGCCACTGGCGGCTGCGCGTCTCGCGGCCCGACGAGGCGCCGGTCCCCCTGCTCAAGCTTCTCGCCTCCCTGCCCGATCTATCGCCGACAACCGCCCCGATTGGGCTGGCTAACGGCGAGCAGCCGGTACTGCTCCGTTTCGCCGCCAATCACGTCAAGCATGTCCTGATCGCCGGCGAATTGGGCGCGGGCAAGACTAACTTGCTACGGACCATCGGCGCGGGGCTGGCGTTCACCAACCGGCAGTCGGACTTGCAGTTGTTGGTCATGGACCCGCGCGGTCTAGAAGCCGATCACAGCCAGACGGCCCACCCGCTTCGACCGCTCGGCTATCTGCCCCACATGCTGACCGACCCGGCCGGGACGCAGGCGGATTGCGAGACGATCATCCACTTCCTGGCCGAGGAAATGGAGTATCGCCGCAAGGAGCGGGTGCGCTGCCCGCGCATCGTCGTACTGATGGATCACGTCGTCTCCTTCCTGGAGGCGGGCGGCCAGAATGCCAGCCACGACCTGCTGCGGCTGTTGCAGAATGGCGCGGGGGCGGGCATCCACCTGGTGTTGTCCACCGACCAGCCCGACGCGCCGCAATTAGCCAACCGCACCTGGCGGGCGGCCATCTCGGTGCAGGTCATCGGCCGGTTGGGCGCCGGGGCCAAGCTGCCGGCCTGGGTCAGCGCGAAGGCGGAACAACTACCGCCGCTCTACGGCGGCGGCGACTTCCTGGCCGTGGCTGGCGAGGACGTGTCCTATTTGCAGGCCGCCTACATCGGCGACTATGACCTGCATATGAAGCTCAATGAGATGTACAACGTCGCCCGGCCGCGGCTGCTGGCCCGCCCCTTTAGCACGCGCCCGCGGCTGGCCGGCGATGAGACCCCTGCACCGGAACAGCAAAGCTTTAGCGCGCGCGGCGGGGCCGTCTGGCTGAGCGACGAAGATGAAGACGCGCCGGGCAGCGCGCCGATAGTTGATGAGGACGAGGTGTGACCATGAAGACGGGAATGCTCTGGTTGGATGCGGATGCGCGGCGGACGCTGGAAGAAAAGGTGCAGCGGGCGGTCGATTATTACCATGAGAAGTATGGCGCGACCCCCGACCTCTGCCTGGTGAACACCGCCTCCTTCGCGGAAGAAGAAATCAGCGTCGGGCCGGTCAAGGTCCAGCGCACACGGACGGTTCTGCCCCACCACTTCTGGGTTGGCCTGAGCGCGAGCTAATCAATTCAACACGGATTCTGACGGATAAGACGGATGAACACAGATTGAACTAAAGAGTCAATCTGTGTTCATCCGTCTTATCCGTGTTTATTGGTGGTTAATTGATTGAGTGTGGGGTGGGCGCATGGTCAAAACCTGCTAACATCCCGCGCATGGATTTGTGGCGCGAGTTCCACGGCCCGAACGCGGGCTACGTCCTTGACCTTTACGAAAGATACCGCCAAGACCCACGCAGCGTCGACGACGCCACGCGGGTGATCTTCGACGGCTGGCGGCCGGTCGACGCGGAACAGGCCGCGCCGGAGACGCGGCCCGCTCCTGATAGCGCGCCACGTCCGGCGGTCGAGAAGATCATGGGGGCCGTCAACCTGGCGACGGCCATTCGCGAGGACGGCCATCTGGCGGCGCGCATCGACCCGCTCGACCTGGCGAACCCGCCCGGCGACCCTGCCCTTCACCCCTCCGCGCACAATATTACCGACGACGACCTGCGCGCCCTGCCGGCCGAACTGATCGGCGGGCCGCTGGCCGCGGGCGCGGCCAACGCCCTGGAGGCCGTGAACCGCCTGCGCGCCGTCTACTCATCGACTATCGGTTACGACTACGACCACATCCGCATCCCCGAAGAGCGAGATTGGTTACGCGAAGCGGCTGAGAGCCGCCGCTTCCGCCCGCCCCAGGAGCCTCTGGCCCCGCTCTGGCTGCTGGAACAGTTGACCCGCGTCGAGGCGTTCGAGCACTTCCTGCACCGCATCTTCCCCGGCAAAACCCGCTTTTCCATCGAGGGGCTGGACGTGATGGTGCCGATGCTGGACATCATGCTCGGCGAGGCGGCCGAGGCGGGCATCTACACCATCCTGCTCGGCATGGCCCACCGCGGCCGGCTCAACGTCCTGGCCCACATCCTCAACAAGTCCTATGCCGACATCCTGCGCGAGTTCCGCGATTCGGCCGGCGAGGAGCGCGGCGCGCGCGACTATCTGGGCTGGACGGGCGACGTGAAGTACCATGCCGGGGCCAGCCGCTCCCTGACCCAGAGCGACGCGACCAACAACCTGGTCAGTCTGGTCGTGACGATGGCGCCCAACCCGAGCCATCTGGAGCACGTCAACCCGGTCATCGCCGGCATGGCCCGCGCCGCCGGAACCCGCGTCGACCGGCCGGGGCGGCCCTACTTCGACCCCCACGTCGTCATGCCCATCGCCATCCACGGCGACGCCGCTTTTCCCGGCCAGGGCATTGTGGCCGAGACGATCAACATGCAGCGGTTGCGCGGCTATCGCATCGGCGGCACGATCCACATTATCGCCAATAATCAGATCGGCTTCACCACGTCCCAGTGGGAGGCGCGTAGCACCCTGTACGCTAGCGACCTGGCCAAGGGGTTCAAGGCTCCCGTCGTCCACGTCAACGCCGACGACCCGGAGGCGTGCGTCGAGGTCGCCCGGCTGGCCTGCGCCTACCGCCAGACGTTCCACACTGACTTCGTCATCGACCTCGTGGGTTACCGGCGCTACGGCCACAACGAGGGGGACGAACCGCGCTTCAGCCAGCCGCAGATGTACGAACGCATCGACCGCCACCCTACCGTGCGCCAGCAATGGGCGGCGACGCTGGTCGAACGGGGCATCATCCCCGCCACCGAGTCGGCCGCCTCAGAGGCAAAAGGGGCCGATCAGCCTTTCACCGCCGACAAGCTCTTTCAGCAAGCCCTCGACCGGCTCAACGAGACCTACCAGTCCCTGCCCCCCGAGCCAGCCGCCACCCAGGAGCCGCAACTGAAGCCGCCCCCCGGCGGCGCGGCGCGACGCGCCAGCACCCGCGTGCCGGCCGAGATCTTGATCGCCCTCAACGATGCCCTGCTGGCTCTACCCGAGGGTTTCCGGCCGAACCGTAAGCTCATGCGCCTGCTGGAGCGCCGCCGCGACCTCTTCGCCGACCCGGAAGCGGCCACGGTGGATTGGGCCACGGCCGAGGCGCTGGCCTTCGCCGCCATCCTGGCCGATGGCGTGCCCATTCGCCTGACCGGCGAGGACGTGGAGCGGGGCACCTTCAGCCAGCGCCACGCCCTGCTGCGCGACGAGGCGAGCGGCGCGGTCTACATCCCCCACCAGCACATCCCCCAGGCCCGCGCCGCCTTCGAGGTGCGCAATAGCCCTCTGTCTGAGGCCGCGGCCATCGGCTTCGAGTACGGCTACAACATCCAGGCCCCCGAACGACTGGTGGTCTGGGAAGCGCAATACGGCGACTTTATCAATACCGCCCAGGCCATCGTCGATGAGTTCGTCGTTTCCGGCCACGCCAAGTGGGAGCAGACGCCGTCGCTGGTGCTGCTGCTGCCCCACGGCTACGAGGGGCAGGGGCCGGATCATTCGACCGGCCGGCTGGAGCGCTTTCTACAGCTGGCGGCCGAGACGAACATCCGCGTAGCCAACGCGACGACAGCGGCGCAATACTTCCACCTCTTGCGCCGGCAGGCCGCCCTGTTGACCACCGACCCACTGCCGCTCATCGTCATGACCCCCAAGAGCTTGCTGCGCAACCCGCGCATCTACTCCTCTCTGCGCGAT
>NZ_JAYRVJ010000521.1:0-4825 GCF_041918635.1 Promineifilum sp. (SeqCode) | reverse complement strand
TCGCGTTTGCCGTTGCCCGGCGATTTGTTGGTATTCTTGGTCATAGGCGTTTCCCAGACCTGTCAGGTCTAGAGAGAGTCTAGCCGGCCAGCCGTTGTAAAGAAATGGCGAGCCACAAACCGTATAAGATCGCCAGCGCGCCGACCACGGTCAACACCCAATTGACTGTGCGCAGCGTGCCGGCGCTTGGCCGCAGGTCGGTAACGATGGCTCGCACACCCAGCAAGGCATGAACCACACCGAAGATGATGAACAGGACTTCGATGACGAACACAATCGGGTTGGCTACGTAGTCGAGCACCTGTTGGAAGTCGCGCAACCCACCTTCAACGATGAAGTGGTGGGCTATCATGTGCGTAGCCAGGATGATGACCAACAATAGCCCGGAAAAGGCCTGAACCAGCCAGAGCGACCCTGAGCGGTCGCGCTGGGCGGCCATCTGTTCCAGCGAGCGGCGTGACATCGAGCTTTGCATAACGACTCCTTAAGCGATAACGAATGAAATTCAGATGTCACTTGGTATAAATCAGGATCGCGCCGACGACGAAGAGCACCATGGCGATGCCGACCAGCACGTAGAACAGCGTCTTGTGCTGGGCGTGGGCGATGCCCATGCCGACCAGGGCGACGCGGATGCCGTTGAACATGTGATAGACTACGCCGAACAGCAGGATCACGTCCAGCGTCAGGAAGAGCGGCGTCCGGGCGATGGCGACGAACGAGTTCCAGCCCTCGGGGCCGCGCAGCAGCAGGCTGAGCACCGCCAGGTGCAGGAACAGGTACACGGTCAGGCCGATGGCCGTCAGCCGGTTGAGAGCGAAGGCCAGGGTACTGAGGCTGCGTCCGCGTATGTCGAACCAGGCCCGTAGAGGCGACTTCGGCCGCACCGGGTCTGTAGTGGGTTGAATATCTGTCATAGGTATTCTCCGCACAATGAATCAGGAATCAGGAACATGCCGATCGCGTCTGTCCACTCCTCCTAATTTCATAATTCATAATTATCTTCCAAACAGCCGGCGGAACTTGCGTTTCGTCAGTTCGCGGCGGAGGGACATGATCTTGTCGCCGGGGTAGACGCCCGACGGGCACGCCTCATTACACTCATAGGCCACGTGGCAGCGCCAGCAGCCATTCTCGCTGTCCACCCAGTCGAACAGCGGCTTGGAGTCCAGCCCGCGCGGCTCTTCGACCACGCGCCAGGCGGCGGCCAGCGCCGCCGGCCCCAGGTACGTCGGGTCGGTGCCCATGATGGGGCAAGCGGAGACGCACAGATTGCACTCGATGCAGTTCTCGCAGCGCTGATAGGCTTCGATGCCCTCGGCGACCTCGGCCTCGTCCAGGAACTCGCTCTCACGGATGAAGGGCATGCCGGCCGAGTTGAAGCGATCGTAAAACGGCCCCATGTCCACCACCAGATCGCTGATGAGGGGCATGTTGCGCATTGGCTCCACCGTCACCGTCGGCGTGCCCAAATCAAGCACCTTGACGACGCAGCCCAACTCTTCGCGGCCGTTGATGCGCATGCCGCACGTGCCGCAACTGGCGTGGTGACAGGAGTGGCGCAGGATGAGCGTGCCGTCCTGGTCGCGCCGGATGTCCTGAAGGGCCACCAGGACGGTCGTGTTCTCGTCGCACTTCACCCGGAATGTCTGGTGGCTCGGCGCGGACTGGCCCTGTTTGTAGCGAAGGACCTTGAATTCGATCTCTTGTGCGACCATATCACTCCTCAGGCGTAATAGGCGGTGTGCGGCAACAGGACGAAGTCGCGCGTCGGGCAGGGCACGGGGAAGCCGAGCTTCTGGCAGACGACGTTGGCCGTGGTCTCGGCCATGCCGCGCAGGGTGGTCGCCTTGCCGCCGGTGATGGTCACAAACCCCTCGACGCCCTCGTCGATGTGGTCGAAGCATTTGAACGTGCGGCTCAACTCCCGGCCGGTGTCCGCGCCGCGCGGGCCGATGAGCGGGCGCGCCGCCGACCAGGCCGCGCGGAACTTGGCCGTCCGCACGGCGGGCACAAGCTCCGAGCCGTATTTGACCATCATGTCGATGTGGTCTTGTGGCAGGCCCAGGTTGTCGGGGTCTTCGACGACCCACGAGCTGGTGCCGATCACCGACAGCGCCCGCTGCGGCACGATGATGTCGCCGTCGCCGGAGGCGTGCAGCCGGTTGACAACCATGTTGCACAGGCGGCCGTAGACGGCCAGCATGACGCCCGGCGAGGGGCGGATGGGCACATCGACGCCGACCATCGCCCCAATCCGGCCGCTCCACGCGCCGCCGGCGTTGATGAAGAGGTCGCCGCCGATCTCGTATTCTTTGTTGGACGTGTGGTCGCGCACGCGGATGGCGCTGACGGCATTGCCGCGTTTCACAAAGTCGACCACCTCGGTATAGGTCTTGATCGTCGCGCCGGCATGTTTGGCCGTGGCGAAGAAGCGCAACGGCATGCGCATGGCATCCATTGTTGCGTCGGGAACCTGGACGCCCATAATGACGGCCGGGTTGACGTTGGGTTCGCGGCTGAGTACTTCCTCGCGCGTCAGACGGCGGGCGGGAATGCCGCACTCGTGGCAGGCTTCGATGAATTCATGACTGTAGGCGGCCTCTTCCTCGGTCAGGGCGATGAACAGGCCGTCGTTCAACTCAAAGGAACCGGGGGCGATGCGGCGCAGGATCGTATTCTCTTCGATGCACTCCACGGCCGATTCTTTGTCCTTGACCGCATAGCGCGCGCCGCTGTGGAGCAGGCCGTGATGGCGGCCCGTCGTACCGGACGTCACCTCGCCGCGCTCCACCAGAGTGACCTTCATGCCCCGCAGGGTCAAGTCGTGGGCGACCGCGGCCCCGGTGCCGCCGCCGCCAATGATCACCGCATGAAATGACGCCATGATGCCCTCAAAAGCAAGGGACTAGGCGTTAGGGACTAGGGGGGAAGAGCGCTCTTCCCTGACCCCTGGCCCCTAGCCCCTAGTCCCTAATTCCTAGTGCTCTACCCAGTCGAAGGTCCGCGTGACGGCCTTCTTCCACATGCGGTAGTTCTCACTCCCCGCCTTGCTGTTGGGGTCCGGCTCCCAGGTCTTATCCATGGCCCAGTTCTTGCGGATGTCGTCCTCGTTCTGCCAGAAGCCGACAGCCAGACCGGCGGCATAGGCCGCGCCGAGGGCCGTGGTCTCCGCCACCTGCGGCCGGATGACCGGCACGCCAAGCACGTCCGCCTGGAACTGCATCAGGGTGTTGTTGTAGACCATGCCGCCGTCCACCTTCAGGGCGGTCAGATCCACGCCGGAGTCCTGGTTCATCGCGTCCAGCACCTCGCGGGTCTGGTAGGCGGTGGCCTCCAGGGCGGCGCGGGCGATGTGGCCCTTGGTGACGTAGCGGGTCAGGCCGACGATGGCCCCGCGGGCGTCCGACTTCCAGTAGGGCGCGAACAGACCGGAGAACGCCGGCACGAAGTAGACGCCGCCGTTGTCCTCAACCGACTTGGCGTAGTCCTCGATGTGCGGGCTGTAGTCAAAGAAGTGCAGGTTGTCGCGCAACCACTGGACGAGCGCGCCGGTGATGGCGATGGAGCCTTCGAGCGCGTAGACGGCCGGCTTGTCGCCGAACTTGTAGCACAGCGTCGTGAGCAGGCCGCTCTTCGACGGGACGACCTCGGTGCCGGTGTTCATGATCATGAAGCAGCCGGTGCCATAGGTGTTCTTGGCCTCGCCGGGGCTGAGGGCCGCCTGGCCGACGGTGGCCGCCTGCTGGTCGCCCAGGTCGCCGGCGACGGGGATCCGGCCGCCAAACGGGCCGTCTTCCAACGTGTGGCCGTAGACGGCCGACGAGGGCATGACCTTGGGCAGCATGCTGAGCGGCACGCCCATGACCTTGGCGATCTCCTCATCCCAGTTCAGGGTGTAGAGGTTCATCAACATCGTGCGGCTGGCGTTGGACACGTCGGTGACGTGCGCCCCGCCCTTCGGGCCGCCGGTCAGCCACCAGATGACCCAGGTGTCAATGTTGCCGAAGACGGCGTCGCCGCGCTCGGCGGCTGCCTTGGCTTCCGGCACGTTGTCCAAAATCCAGCGCACCTTCGGGCCGGAGAAGTAGGTCGCCAGGGGCAGGCCGACCTTGTCGCGGAAGCGGTTCTGGCCCACGCCGCCTTCGAACTCCCGGATGAGCTTGTCGGTGCGGGTGTCCTGCCAGACGATGGCATTGTAGTAAGGCTTGCCGGTGTTCTTGTCCCAGACCACCGTCGTCTCGCGCTGGTTGGTGACACCGACGGCGGCGATGTCGCTGGCCTTCACGTTGGCGGCCTTCAGCGCGCCCTTGATCACGTCCTGGGTGCGCGCCCAAATCTCCATCGGGTCGTGCTCGACCCAACCGGCCTGGGGGTAAATCTGCTTGTGCTCCATTTGGTGCATGCCGACGGGCAGGCCCTCATGGTTGAAGATCATGCACCGGGTACTGGTAGTACCCTGGTCAACTGCAGCTACGTAATTGGGCATTGTCTGGTTCTCCTTGGAATTAGTGGTCGGTGACCAGTGGTCAGTGAGCAGTGGTCAGGCTGACCACTGACTACTGACCGCTGATCACGCTCTGAGTATTGCCAACAAGGCATTCAGAATCAGATAGGACGAGGTCGCGCCGGGGTCCTGATGGCCGATGCTGCGCTCGCCGAGATAGCTGGCGCGACCCTTGCGGGCCTGCAGCGGGATGGTGTCTTTCATCCCCTGCTCGGCGGCGGCCACGGCTTCGGCCACTGCCTCAGTGACGCTCTTGCCGTCGGCCACGGCCGACTTCAGGGCTTGCACAGCGGGCAGCAGGGCATCGATCATCGTCTT